>JBEBSM010000174.1:0-7836 GCA_040394315.1 Lujinxingia vulgaris | reverse complement strand
AACCACACCATCAATTACGTACGTCGGCTTGTCATGCGTTGTCGGTCGACAGGTCTCAATACAACCGCCCTGATCCACCGCAACGTCGACCACCACACTACCTTCTTCCATCTGCCCGATCAATTCGCGAGAAACCAGCCGTGGCGCACGCCCGCCCGGAATCAACACCGCACCAATCACAAGATCGGCCACACGAACTTCCTGCGATATCGTATGGCTATTCGAATAAAGCGTCTGGATGCGACTGCCAAAAATGTCGTCCAAAAACCGCAGGCGATTCAGGCTGATGTCGATAATCGTGACATACGCACCCAAACCGATTGCCATTTTCGCAGCGTTCATCCCGACGACACCGCCGCCAAGAATCACAACGCGCGCACGACGAACACCCGGCACGCCACCCAACAAAATTCCTTTGCCACCCGATTCACGCTCCAACGAACGCGCACCAACCTGAATCGCCATGCGACCAGCAACTTCGCTCATCGGCTCAAGAAGCGGCAAACGACCATCACCAAGCTGAATCGTCTCGTACGCCAGCGCCGTAATGTTTTTCTCCAACATAACGGTCGCCAGCTCCGGCACCGCCGCAAGATGAAAAAACGTATAAATAAGCTGGTCAGGCTGCATCAGTTCAAATTCCGATGGCAGCGGCTCTTTTACCTTCACAATCATGTCGGCACGACGCCACACTTCCGCCGCGCTGTCTAAAATCGTTGCACCCGCCGCAACGTACAATTCATCGCCGATAGCACTGCCTTCGCCCGCGCCACGCTCCACGAAAACCTCGTGTCCACCGCGCACATACTCGCGTACGCCCGAAGGCACCAGTCCTACACGATACTCATGGTTCTTTACTTCTTTGGGTACGCCGATGATCACGATGAACTCTCTGCAGGTAAAATCACATTGCTTGTCGATGGATGACGTTCGCCAACAAGTGTGGTTATGCTATCCGTCCGGAAAATCTGGCCGGCTAGCAAAAACATACCGCTACGCTTATCACCATGCAATTGTTATTCACGTAATCGATGCCCAAATCACACTGAATTTTGAACCATTCCACACACCGAAACAAATTCACCGAAACCTATTTCCGAGACGTTTATGAACTGCCACCAAGTCATCATCAACCGCCGCACAATCCACGACTACCTCACCACCCCACTCCCCGAGGGCGCCCTTGAGCGCGCACTCGAAGCCGCCATCCGCGCACCCAACCACAAGCTCACCAACCCCTGGCGCTTCACCATCATGGGCCCGCGCACCCGCCACGCCATCACCGAGCTGGCCATTACACTCAAAAGCCAGGGCAAAGACCCGTCCGAGCCACGAGAACAAGAACGACAGAAAAAAATCCGCACCAAGTTCAACAATCCACCCGAAATGCTGGCCGTCAGTCAGGTCATTACCAAAGACGAGTTTCGCCGCCGCGAAGACTACGGCGCCTGCGCCTGCGCCATCCAAAACATCATGCTAAGCCTGGCCTGCGAAGGCATCGGCTCAAAATGGAGCTCCGGCGACATCACCAATCACGCCGAAACCTACGAACTCCTCGGCGTCGACCCGGAACTCGAAGAAATCATCGGTTTTGTCTGGATCGGATACCCCGAATCCACCACAGAATCCGGCCGAAAACCCCTCTCCGAAGTTTGCCGACAAACTCTTTAATAAGAATTCATCATGCCACGCACTCTCCACCCCCTATTCTGGCTCCTTTTGTTGCTGATCTCTGCCACCCAAATGGCATGCTCCAACAACACGCCGCCTCCCGCCCCGTTGAGCGAGCACTGCGAATCCGTTGCCATCCAATGCCGCCTCCCCAGCGGCGCACTCGGCGTCTGCCTTTACGACACCGAATCCAACCTGAAATGCATGTCACAACACTAATTTTTTATCCGCCGACTCGCCGACTCTGCCATCAACCATCCTAATAATCCGGTCGGTTTCCTCGGCCAATTTCTCGTCATGCGAGACCATCAAAATCGATGTCTCGCTCTCACGCGTCAGTCGCTGCATCAACTCAAACACGATGCGCCCGGTCTTTTGATCGAGATTCCCGGTCGGCTCATCCGCCAGAATCAACAACGGATTATTCGCCAGCGCACGCACCACCGCCACGCGCTGCTGCTGCCCGCCACTCAACGCATGCGGTCGAAAATCCAGCCTGTCCCCGAGCCCCACTTCCTTCAAAAGCGCAATCACACGATCCCGCTCATCCAGCTCCGCCTGATGGCCGCGAATCCGCAGCGGCATCAACGCATTTTCTAACACCGTAAACTCCGGCAACAGATAATGCGCCTGAAAAATAAACCCCAGATAATCTCGCCGAATTTTTGACCGCTCCACTTCATTGAGCGTCGAAACCTCACGATCCCCAAGCCACAACGAACCACTCGTCGGCGTATCCAACAGCCCCACAATATTCAAAAGCGTCGACTTACCCGAACCCGACGCTCCCTGAATCGCCACAAACTCGCTCTTTCCAATCTCCAGATCGATGTCATGAAGCACATGCGTTTCCACCCCGTTTTTGAAAACCTTATTGATTTTCGACAGCTTCATCACAGCATTTCCATCTCCTTTTATCTGCTCATCCTCCATGAATTACCTCGATCGGATTCACCTTCGACGCACGCCGCGCCGGATACAACGACGCCCCAAACCCGACCGCTATCGCCACGCCAATCGCCAGCAACACAATCGATACCGACACATCAAGCGGAAACGACTTACCGCCCTCACTCGTCGTAACCTGGGCAAAAACCCAACTAACCGCCACGCCCAACAACGTCCCGAGCACTGCGCCAAACAGCCCCATCAACGTCCCTTCAAGCGTAAAAACCATCAATATCTGACGCGGACTTGCCCCCATCGCCTTCAAAATCCCCACCTCGCGTAATTTGCTCATCACCAACATGATCAAAATACTCGCAATCCCAAAACCCGCAGCAATCGTCGTAAAACTCAAGATCAACCGCATCGTTCGCGACTGCGCCGTCAACGCGTCCAGCAACTGCTGGTTGTCCGCCATCCACGATTTGCTCTCAAACGGAACCTGTCGCTCAAGCCGTCGCGCAAGAATCTCAGCGTCAAAAAGCTGATTTAGCTTCAACCCAATATGCGTAATCTCCGCGCCCGTCGCCAGCAACGACTGCGCATCACGCAAGGGCATATAAATCGTCTTGTCATCTACCCCCTGATAACCCGTCTCAAATATCCCCGCGACCTTATAGCTCGCTGCGTCCCCCGTTTCCCCTACCAGACGCAGCCTGTCGCCATTACCTACACCAAGTTTATCCGCCAGCTTTTTACCCAGAGCAATTTCCGCCGGCTCAAGGCCAATAAACCGACCAGACAACAAATTCGCTTCAATCGGCACAAACGTATTTTGAACTTCGGGAAAAACTCCATAAATCGCCACCGCCTCGCGACGCCCCCCTCGCGACGCAAACCCCTGCCCCTGCACCGTCGGCGAAACCGCAACCACTCGAGAATCGCTCTGCTCCAGCCTGCTCACCCACACACGCCATTGCTCAATCGTTATCTTGCGCTGCTGCACAACCTCGCGTTTTCCTCCATACAGAACCCCGCCCGGCGTCGCATCCTCCCACAACGCATACGGCTCGCGCTCCGCCGGCTTTAACTCGATGTGCGCTATCGCACCCGTCACATCCTCAATCAGCTTTTCCTGCAAACCCGCGATCAACGACCCCATGAAAATAATCAAAACAACGCTGATCGATACAACGCCCGTGCTCAACAACGTCTGCCCCTTACTTCCGCGCAAACCACGAAGCGCCACCGACCACACGAAACGATCAGGGAACACTGGCAACCTCCCTGGTTCGCACGCGATCTCCCTCATCCACCGCGATCACGCGCCGCAAAACCCGCTCCCCCTTCTCCACCCCCTCCACCGCCACCCACACCTGACCACTCGCCAAAATCGTCACATACCGCCGCTTCGCACGACCCTTCTTAACCACAAAAACATACGGTCGCGACGATGCAGCCTTCGTATCCGACTCACCCTTCTTTGCCTCAGCATCACGCTCATCCTTACCACTATTCGCAGGCAACGGTTCGCTGCCACCACCCGGCATACTGTCATCTCCTGCCCCATCGGTTTCCACCACATTAGGCCGCGGAAACGCCACCGATGTTCGCGGAACACTCAAAGCCCCCTCCACCCTTTTCACCTCAATATTTACATCCACCGTCATATTCGGAAAAAAATCAGCCGGCATCGACTTCGGCGTCAAACGCACCGCAACCGTTCCACGATCCACATCCACCTCCGGCCCGAGCTGGCGCACAACCGCCCCAAATCGCTCCTCAGGACGCGCCATCACAATCACCGTCGCAACCTGGCCTTTTCGCAGACTCAACAAATTCGTCTCATCCGTATCCAGATAAATCTCGGCCGCTTCCATACTCGCCAGCGTCATCAACGTGCGCCCCGGAATCGTCGCCTCCCCCGGCTCAACACTGCGCACCAACACCAGCCCCGAAAACGGCGCACGCAACAAGTGCTTTTCATCCTGATCTTCGGCCAGCTCAAGACTCGATTCCGCCTGCTGAACCTGCGAGCGCGCAACCGCTACTTCCTCCTTCGTCGCACCACTTTCCAACAACGAAAGCTGCGCCCGTGCACGCTCAAGCGCCGACCGATTTTGCTCCATACGCGTAGTCGCCGCATCCACTTGCTTTTTCGTACCCACCCCGCTCGCGTACATCTCCTGGCTGCGTTCAACCTCCACCTGCGCGTTCTCAAAAGCAGCCTGCGCACTGTCAATCTCCGCCTTTGCCTGCGCCACCTGCTGTTCTCTGGGCCCACGCGTCGTTCGTGCCAATTCCTTTCGAGCCGTCTTCGCTGCAAGCGCTGCCCCCTCGGCCTGTTGACGTGACACCGAGCGACTCAATTCCACCAGAATATCGCCCGCCTTCACCACATCCCCCTCGCGAACATGCACCGCGGCCACAACCCCGCCCACGTCCATCGCAAGCTCACTCATCGGCCGCACATCGATTTGCCCGCTGGCCACCAACAGCTCCACCACATCGCGCGTTTCCACAGCCACAACTTCGACTTTCGTCCCCCGAAAAACCAGATACAAAATCAGCAATACGACCACCACCACGCCCACACCCACGGCTGGCCAGATCCATTTCCTCATCGTGTCCGCCTTACTTTAGCATGCAACCCCTGCTTCACTGATAAAGGACAACCATTGAAACTTCAGTCCCCTACATCATCCGTCCCCTACGAATGATGCGCCTTCAAAAACTCCCGCAACGCAACCGCCTGATTGTGCTCCCGATCTTTCGCCCCATAAATCAGCACCAGACAATCTTCTTGCGCATCCTTCACAAGCGGCTTCCACGCATCAGGATTCTCCTTTAATTCACTAAAATATCGCTCCTTAAACTCATCCCAGCGCTCCACATCATGGTCAAACCACTTGCGAAGCTCCGTGCTCGGCGCCACGTCTTTTAACCAGTCGTCCAGGCTCAAATCCTTTTTGCTCACCCCGCGCGGCCATACCCGGTCGACCAAAACCCGCACACCCTTGCTATGCTCGTCGTCGTACGCTCGCTCCAATAAAACGTTCATCGTCTACTCCCTTTTCACTTCAAGATTCGTCGTCTTCCATCGCTTCAAGCGCGATGATCGAATGCGCATACGCGCCGCCCGCCCGCATCTCCGCTGCCACCCAGATTGCCTCCATGATCTCTTCCTTGCTCGCACCCGCTTTTCTGGCAGCCTGCGTATGCCCCTTGATGCAATACGGACACTGCGTCACATGCGCCACGGCCACTGCGATCAACTGTTTCGTCACCACCGGAAGCGCACCTTCCGCAAACACCTGATGACTGAACTCCGCGAATTTATTATGGATTTCCGGCGCAAGACTTCTACGTTCACGCGCAAACTCTCGAGACGGCTGCGGCAAAATAGAATCACTCATACGATTCACTCTCCTTAAAAAACGCTAGTTTTTTCAGATACGAACCGAGTTTTCTCGCAGTACTTCGCGCAAAGTTCTCGGCGTAAACGGCGAGTGAACACTAATCACCGGTGGGGTGAATTCTATGGAGCGTTTCGGGAGCGGAAGCGTTTCGATAGCGCGCTACACCGTCAACCCTCAGAACCGCCCGACGCCGGCGGATCCAAACTTCTTGGCAACTCGACCACAAACGTCGTCCCCTCACCCGGACTCGATTCCACCGAAATTGAGCCACCCAACAGCCTGCAAAACTGCTCGCTTATCGTCAGCCCCAACCCAGTTCCCCCAAAACGCCGCGACGTCGACGAATCCGCCTGCTGAAACGCCAGAAAAACGTGCTGCAACTCGTCCGCACTCATCCCCAGGCCGCTATCCGCCACCGTCATCCGAATCCGATCACTATCCGCTACCACATCAACCGAAAGCGTCACCGTCCCGTCCTTCGTAAATTTGCACGCATTGCTCAACAAATTCAGCAAAATCTGCCGGATCTTCGTCGCATCCGAGCGCATCACCCCAACACCATCCGAAACTTCAACCACCAGCACATTATGTTGTTTATCCGCCAGCGGCTGCACCGTGGATTGAATCCCCGCGATCATTTTTGCGATGCCAAACTCACGAATCTCCACATCGACCTGCCCCGCCTCGATCTTCGATAAATCAAGAATATCGTTGATCAACGACAGCAAATGATCCCCGGCCGTGCGAATATTTTGCAGATCTGACGAATAACGATCGTCATCATCGTCCGCCATTTCGTCCAACAAAAACTCTGAATAGCCGATGACCGCATTCAAAGGCGTTCGCAACTCATGACTCATATTCGCCAAAAAAGTACTCTTCGACCGACTCGCTTCAACCGCCTCATCACGCGCCGCCTCAAGCTGCCTATTAAGCCGCAACAACTCACGCTCTGTCTCTTTTCGACCCGTCACATCACGACACATCGCCAACACAATCTTTGTATCGCCCGACATAAACGCGCCCACCCGCGTCTCCACCGGATACGTGCTCCCATCCTTGCGTCGATGCGTGCCTGTAACAGTAAAAACCTGGTTCACACTCATCGAATCCCAGATCGCACCCGGCTTTAATTCCATCTCAAAGAGGGAAACCTGATGCGACAACAATTCCTCACGCGAATACCCCAACATCTCGCACGCCGCACGATTCACCTCCACGATATTCCCCAGCGTGTCGTGCAAAAAAAACGCATCCACCGCATGCGTAATCATGTTGTCGAAACTTTTATCCAAAATCACCGTACCCGATGCTTTTTGTCGATACCGTTTATCAACAAGCTCCAGATACGCACGCCACTGCGCAACGCTCGGCGACGCATCAATCGACAAACCCAGCCCTTCAAGATCGGCAAGTACCATCGGATGAAAAACAAAACCCGCCATCAAAGACACTCCTTCAGAACTGACTCAATCCACACCGGAAAAGACATAAATACACACGATTCGCTTCCCACTATCCACTCGCTCGCGAACTACTACCGCGCCCACCGCCCATCTTCAACCTTACACCAGATCAACACAAGCCCACTCCCGCCGGTTGCAAGAACGGCAAACCACCCACCCCTCAAACACACGCACCGCGGAGCCCGGTGAAACCGGTGCGCAGCGCGTTTCTGTTTTAGCCCCACGAGAATCGTGGGGACGCGACGTTTCATACCACCCAACACCTATACCTACCCCATCAAATCACCCACGACCCACCCTCCACCACGCCAAATCACCCACGACCCACCCTCCACCACGCCAAATCACCCACGACCCACCCTCCACCACGCCAAATCACCCACGACCCACCCTCC
>JBEBSM010000173.1:0-7851 GCA_040394315.1 Lujinxingia vulgaris | reverse complement strand
GAGCGCCAAGATGCTCTCGATCGTTCCCCTCATGGCCGGCGGCGGATTGTTCGAAACCGGCGCGGGTGGTTCTGCTCCCAAACACGTCCAGCAATTCGAAGCCGAAGGCTACCTCCGCTGGGATTCACTCGGCGAGTTTCTGGCAACGGCGGTGTCGTTCGAGCATGTGGCGGAACGGTATAATTTGCCAAAAGCTCAAGTCCTGGCCGACACACTGAACGAAGCCACCACCCAGTATCTGCTCAACAACAAGTCGCCCGCACGCCGCGTCGGCCAGATCGACAACCGTGGCGGCCATTTCTACCTCGCCCTTTACTGGGCCCAGGCGCTGGCCGAGCAAAACGATGACGCCGCGCTGAAAGCCATCTTCACACCCATCGCCGGTGCGCTTTCCAAAAACGAGGAAATTATCACCAATGAAATGCTCGCTGCCCAACGTCAGCCGCAAGACATTGGCGGATATTATTACCCAACCGAAGAACTTGCCGGTAAAGCCATGCGTCCGAGCGCCACGTTCAACAAAATCATCGCAAGCATCAACAAATAAACCTGGCTTAAAACCAGTAATTTGAACGACACAAAGCCCACGCCAACCGCGTGGGCTTTTTCGTTGCCAAAAGTGCGCAAACCCCGTGCCAGTGCTTGCAATACAAGGCGTGGCGTCGATCTTTTCGCTACAATTCTAACGATTTCCGCGAAATGAGGCACACCCATGGCTGATTTTTTGATCCTTTTTGGCGACCACGACTGGCTCCAACAACACGGACTCTGGAAACGCTACCCAACCTCGGTCATGGTTTCACCGCACGGAAACTCTCATTGCCTACACATCGCCTTTCGCCACGATCCACGCCCTTATCCCGGCAATTTTGGATGCACCCAGGACCTGGCCATCGCGTGGGTTGGAAACTGGCGGAACTTGCCAGAAATGCGCCGCCGCCTCGGTCTTCGCTACGCGACCAGTCCGCTTGAAACGATGGCGTTTGCCTTCCACAAACTGGGCGAACAGGCGTTTTCGCTGATGAACGGAATCGTCACGGCCGTTATCTGGAACATGAAAACAGGCGTTCTCCATACATTTCGCGACAAAATCGGTCTGGCACCTCTCGTCTATGCACCCAACCTGGACGTCAGCCAACAACATGGACTCGCCCTGTCCACCGACCCCGAATGGCTCGCTGAATGGATGGAATATCCAAGCGAAATCCATCCCGCTCGCTTACGCGCGTTCCTCAGCGGCTCTGTCGATTCCGGCGTCGAGGATTTCATCATCGGCATCGAGCGCGTACGTCCCGGCGAACACGTGAGTTGGACCGCAGACTCCGAGAAACCGAAACGAGAGTATTATTGGCAACCCGACACGACGCCTCTTTCACTCGACCAGGCCAATGACGCCCTGCCGCAACGTCTGATCGACGGTTTATACAGATTTTACAATAGCCTGCAGCCGCAACCCCGCGTCGTTGCCATGAGCGGAGGTCTTGATTCGCCCGCGCTCGCGGCCGTGGAAAGCTCGTGGGGCAGCTATTCATCCCAACGTCCGCTGCACGTAATTTCCATGATCACGCCGAATATGCCGCGCTGCGACGAATCCCACGCAATCCAGGAAGTCCAACAAGGGTTGCCGCTCGAAGTGCACAATTTCGATATCGAAAACACCTGGCCCCTCAAAGACCTTGCGTTTTACCAACGCCAACGCTATTCCGGCCCACATTTTCATCCCGAAGAATTCTACGTCGACGCCTACCATCGCTGGATTGGCGACCGGTTTGGCGCAGTAGATATTATCAGCGGCCACGGCACCGACGACGCGCTGTGGTGCCCGGCCTCGTTTTATCTGCGCGACCTTGCTCGTAAACGCGACGTCAAAGAACTAGCCCTGGCCGTACGCATGGCCGGCGCACCACTTGTCGCGCGCGAAATGATCAGTTGGGCACTCGATGCCTCCAACCTGCGCGATCCGCTGCGTCATTTGCTAGCTCCCCTGAGAAAAACCATGCGGCCCGCCAATCTTACACCCTGGCGAGATCCGACAAACTGGGTGCATGTCCCCACGGATTGTCCGTCGACCAATCTTAGCGGCTGGAGTCTGCCCGAGGATAACTGGGGACAGGTGCGTCTGAAACGCCTTCGCACATGGAAGTGGGAGCTCGTTTGCAGAACGCTTCAGCGTGAAGCGAGGCGGAATTGTGTGAATATTGAGTTTCCAATGCTTGATGATGCGGTGTGGGAGTTATGTTTAAGAATTGAGCCACAGCAGCTCGCTCACAATGGCCGACAAAAAGCTGTGCTGCGAAAGGCCATGACCGGTTGGCTGCCCGATTCCGTCATTCAGCGCTCCAAACACGGAGGGTTTGACGCGCTGGTTGAACTGGCACTGACAAAAAAAGAGGCCGCTCGTATCGAAAAGCTCTTTGAAAACTCTCACTTAGCCAACATGGAGGTCATCGATTCAAACAGGTTCTTGACCATGTTCCGTCAGTACCAAAAAGCTGCAACGAACACATCATTGCCTTACCTCGGTTCACTTGCACTCTGGCAGACGATCGCCGCCGAAGTCTGGCTTGATTCGCTTCATCAGCGCGCTTCGCTCCAATAAGTTTTCCTGTCCCTGCCTTGTATATTGAGCCTTTTCACACAGGGACAATTGGCAATTGATGGAGATACACAATGAAACCAACGCAATCCCGGTTCACCGGAATTCCCAAAACTACTGTTGTCGATAACATTCTCAGTCCTACAAGCGATTTGTGCGCTGAGGAAGTGAACCGACAAAGATCCGCATACATGAAACCAACACTTGAACACCTTGGCGCACTCAACCAAATCGTACGCGGCGCAAGCGCCAAAGGCGTAGACTGCGCCGGCGAACTCGACCTTGCGACCTACCCATTCTAAACCTGCACCACGCTCTTACCGGTTCGCTCTAAAAGTGCGCTGACTCGCTCATCCAGCGCACTTTGCGAACCGCCCTCCCACAACCCTTCAATCACCCGCAATTCCGCTCCCACACGTTTCACCCCAAGTGGCAATGCCCGCAATGGCTCCGCATAAAACTCCAATTGTGCACCCTTGCGCTTGCCGAACGCTGCCAGATAACGCCCCACATCCTCCCCATTCAAAACCACCATCAAAGCCGCCAGGTATCGGACCGGATCGCTCACGTCCGCAGGCGCGACCAGATAAGTGCAATCACTCGAAATTGCACTCCCCGACAAATCCAGGCTGAAGCAAGGCCGCGGCGCGCGACGCGCAACGACCAGCTTTGGCCCCTCAAAGTCCTGACGCCGCCTCGGCCAATGCAACCGATACCACACCATCCCCAACCCCACCTCTCGTCGAAGTTCAAGCATCACTTTATGTTTTTCGAGGTGAGAAGCCACCAATTCTTCATCTTTTTCAGCAAGAGGACCATCCAAATACAGAACGTATTCCGTTCCCGTAGGCTCGTAAAAAACCTCATTTACACGTAACGCGCTGCCACGAAGAACCGGCAAAAACAACCGCTCCTTAGCCCCTTCAAGTGCTGCCGGAATCTCATCCCCATGGAACATGAAAATCGGATCTCCAACCGCCAACCCAGGACCATCCCAACCAAACTTCTCCCTGTGCGCTCGTGTTACCCGGTCTGCACCACTCACAAAGCCCTGCTGATCACGCGCAAGCATCGTCAACAAGCTCCCACGCGCCCGCAAGTCGTTCGCCCACGCCACAGTTTCCGAATCTACAAACGGCGCCCAGCCTTCTTCGCGAAGCACCTCCGGCACAACACGAATCTGATCAACACCAGCCCACCGCTCCGATAACGCATTTTTTTGGACGCCAGAACCGCCCCCAAAACCTTCAAGTATTGCATCAACATCCGGCACCGCCTCCTCGCCGATTCGCAACGCTTCAGTCGGTCTATCCAGACCAGCACCTACACGCCGAAATACACTCAGCAGCGAATGATGCCCCGGCGCATCCTTAAAGATCGAAGCCGAACCAAACGTCACAAACAACTCCGCCCGAGCCCGCGCTGCCAGATCCTGACGAAGTCTCAACGCACCGCTGGCCGTCAGCCAATACTCACTCGTTAAATAAATAAGCTGGCCGCCCGGCGCCAGCAAATCCATCCCTCGATGAAAAAACAGATACAAAAGATCAATTCGCGGCCCAAAATACTCCGCAAGATGTGGATGTGCCTGCTTTAAGTCCGCAAACAAGCCGATATTTCCCTTTTCACCGACATAAGGCGGGTTTCCAATCACCACCTCGTAACCACCAGCCCTACTCGCCCACGCTCCGTCACTCGACAGCCCATCTCCGACATAAATTCGGTCACGACCACCACCGCCCACAACACTGCGTGCTTTGTACAACGCCATCGCTGCTGCAATCGCCAACGCCGGATTGCGCTCCACACCCACCGCACACATCGTCGGGTTTTCGGTAATTGCTGCCACCAACAATGCACCGCAACCGGCGCTCAAATCGAGTACCGCAGCGTCCGGCCCCAGCTCTTCAACATCGATCACACGCGCCATCGCCCCGGCAAACCCTGGCGGCGTCATAAACATCCCGTTTTTGCGACGCGTCGATCCAGGAATCATTGCCACAACGTCTTGCTCTGCATTTTGAGCAACAAGTTCCCAAAACTCTGGCTCTACCTGCTCAATCCACAAATCCAACACTTGTTGATCGATGATCGTCCCGAGCGCATTCCGCACGCTTTGAACCGGCTTACCCTCAACAAACGCTTTACCAAGGGAAAGCCGCGATTTTACAGCGAGTTCGCGCGCCAATTCATGATTCATTCGTATATTCCTGAAACAAAAGCCTGAGATTCTCGCTTAAAGGTCGCCTGGTGCGACAATGCGACACTATTTTGGCGTTGTTCTTGCGCCATCACCATGTTTATTACTATCCTGTCACTCGATGCTATCAAACGCATTTCCCAAAAACGGATGTGCGTAACCTCAACCCAAATAGCTATTCTGCGGTGTTAGGGTTTCTTTTCAGTTATCCGGCATAACAACATGAGTGAGAGCGAAGACACAATTGCACCGGGCACTACCTTAGCCGACCGTTACGAGGTTCATGAACCTATCGGACACGGTGGTTTTGGCACGGTCTATCGTGCGCGCCAACTCAATATTGATCGCGATATTGCGGTCAAGGTTTTGCCGAAGAAGTTTCTCACCAGCACGGAAGTTGTCGAACGCTTTCGACGCGAAGCACAACTTGCCAGCCGCCTGCGCCACCCACACACCATCACAATTTACGATTACGGCCGTCACGATGATTATCTCTTCATCGCAATGGAGTACCTGGAAGGCGAAGACCTGGCCGACGTTCTACATCGAGAACGCACCATATCGCTTCCAAGAATCGTGCATATTGCCACCCAGGCCCTCAAAAGCCTGTCCGAGGCACATGATCACGGCATTGTTCACCGCGATTTAAAACCGGAAAACATTTTCCTGTCGATTTTGGGAAAAGAACAAGACTTCATCAAGGTACTCGATTTCGGCATCGCCAAGTTTGCTCTGGCACCGACCGCAGAACCGCTTGCAGTCGCCGATAGCCCGGACACGCCGTTTCGAAAAGAACGCCAACTGACCATTTCTGGCAGCACGGTCGGCACGCCTATCTATATGTCGCCAGAACAAGCGGCTGGTGAAGAAGTCGACGCGCTCACCGATATCTACGCACTTGGCGTCATCATGTACGAAATGGCTTCTGGACGGCCGCCCTTCTACGGCGACAATCCAGTCAAGATCATGCGCAGCCATTTGTTCGAGCAGGTACCGCAATTTAAGGACCCGACACTGCGCGGCTCCCCAATCGAACGCGTTATCCTCAAAGCACTTCAAAAAGATAAAGATAAACGATTCCAAAATGCCGGTGAGTTTCTCGCTGCACTCGCGCTCGAAGTCAATTTGTCGCCCGCGCCAGGAATCTCCAGCTATACCAATCTAAAAAACCGAACCACGCAGCAATCCGCCGACGAACCTCACAGCGACGAACCACCAACGCTTGAAATGTTCGCAAGTGCCGACGACAGTGAACCGTTTTTCAACACCGCTTCCGACTCGCACCCAATTTCCGTTGAGTTTACCCCTCCTGCTCACGACGTCCTTCGAACGACCGATCCCGATTTCAGATTTATCAATGAACTCGATTCCGTTCCGTTCATCGAAGCTCTCGACACCTCACGCGAAAGCGTCCGTCAATTCGCTCGCCCGGCCAATGAAGTTTCGTCGATTCTCACCGTGCTCGACAGCCCGCCCCAGGACACCGGAGAAATCTTTTTACTAACGCGTCCAAAAAGTATCCCCAAGAAGTCCACCCATACACCGCCACACAACCCTGCGAGTACACCCACCCATATTCGTGCCCAGGCGAACGCTGGAAGCGACGCTTCGACCACCGGCACGTTCCAACGCCGGATCAATCCAGCCCGGCCCATCAACGCGCAGCCCGCACCGCTTCATCGGATTTCTACCCCGATGGCCAACGCACAGCCCCCTTCGTCGACTCCTCCCGCCCAGGGCTGGAACTGGGACGACATGCCCGTAGAATCTACCGACGTAACCGATACGCCCACCAACAACGGAAGCCGAAACATACTCCTGGCTACCATTACCCTCCTCACAATTGCCGCCATCCTGGCAGCGACCTACTATTTCCTTGTTTTGCAATAAAGTTTTCGTAACAAATTCACGCTAAAAAACACTCAATCCCGCACAAACAAACGCCCGGTTACCATCTCAGAGAAGGTAACCGGGCGTTTGTTTTTATGATATTTTTGAAATTACATGGAAAAAACGCGTAATTTCGAACGGAATCAGTCTAAAAATTACCCTCGTGCCACCAGCCGCGCACGTAAGTCCGCAATTACCATCGTGATGGCGATATTATTCTTGCCGCCACGCGGAATGATCACGTCCGCGTACCGCTTGCTGGGCTCCACAAAGCTCAGGTGCATTGGACGAACCGTTTCCATGTATTGTTTGACCACGGACTCCAGCGTTCGCCCGCGCTCGCTTACGTCTCGCTGCATGCGACGGATAAACCGGATGTCATCCTCGGCATCCACGAAAATACGCGTATCCAAAAGCTCGCGTACGCCACGGTCGGCCAGAACCAAAATCCCTTCGACGATGATAATCGCTGCCGGCGCAATCGAAATTGTTTCGGCCGTGCGTGTAAATTCCTCGAAGCTATAAACCGGTTTCTCGATCCCTTCGCCACGCTGAAGACACCGCAAATGTTCCATAAAAAGTGGTGTATCAAATGCATCCGGATGATCGAAGTTATACCGACGTCGATCTTCTATCGGAAGATGACTCAAATCCCGATAATAGGAATCCATATCCAGGCAAACCACATCGCATTCAAACGCCTGCAAAATCCGCCGCACGACCGTAGTCTTTCCAGATCCCGTGCCACCCGCAATACCAACCAAAACTGACGCGCCATCAACTAACATGAAACTTCCTGTTCGATACGAAAAACGACAAAATAGCTCTAATCCCAAAAACTCAGTTCTGGCGCACCGTCAATCGATACGGCTCGCAACTAAAACCTTGTTCGGCTTTCACCACCACAAAATACAACCCTGCAGGCAACTCAATCGATAATTTCTCTTCGGCTCCAGCACCGGCACGATTCACCGTCGCAATCTGGCCACCCTCATCATCGATCAGCGCAAATTCCAAATTAAGCGGATGAGCATCCAGTTGCACAGACACCATCTGAGCGCCCGGCTCATCGCCGGCTGTGTCGTCCACGACCGGCAATTCCTGCTCGATTCCAGGTGTCCCGTCCGCCTTCAAAATAACCTTTGGCCCACCAGCTTTGCCGATG
>JBEBSM010000172.1:0-7857 GCA_040394315.1 Lujinxingia vulgaris | reverse complement strand
CCATCAAAGCCTGACTTCCCGCCAGCACCTGGCTGTCCAATCGGGCGGGCGCACCAACCGGCCCCGGCCGCACGCCAGCGCGCCAGCCGCCGGTAAGGCGAGCGAGTCGGTCGATGATGTAGGCACTGTCGCCGCGGCGCTTCCAACGACCACGCTCGAACGCTGCCAGATTCACCTGCGCGTCCCGAATCCCCTCACGCTGCCCCGACAGAGCAAATTCCTTGAGGTCATCCTCAATGTCCATCAAAGCCCGGCGAGTTTCTTCGGTGACGACGCGGTTGCCGTGGGCGCCGAGGTCGCAGATGTTGACCAGATGCAGGCAATAATGCGCAAATCCCGTCGCTTCTCTGAGCGTAAGCCCGCGCGATTCTCCAAATTCCATGCAGCCGTTGCGAAGGTACATGACCCAGGGTTTGAGCGACTCGATTCCGAGCGCACCCGAGAAATAACCGTGACAAACGCCGCGCATTTCAACCAACACGCGTGCAAGTTCCGCAAGCTCGTCGTCGCCCGAAAACGCGTCGAGCCAGCCCAACTGCCAGGTATTTCCCGACGGCGAACCAAAGCCTAGCCCCGCCCGAACCACGCCCAGCAAACCTTGCTGCGCCATATTTTGCGCAAGGCTCAGCTCAAAGCGACGCGAACGCTCCGACAACTGCGAAAACGCGGTCGGAACCAGCTCAAATTCGCCGTTTTCGATTTCCGCCAGAATTTCCAGCCCTGCGACCTGCCGTGCATCGCCTTCGCCAAACAAACTCTTCAGGCGTTCCGACGCATTCTGCAATGATTTTGTTTTGGAAACCTCTGCACTGCGCAACTCCAGCGCCGCGCCCAAAAGCTGTGATTCCGAAAACAGATGATTCATCAGCACGGCGTCTTCGCTAGCCAACGCGTCTTGAAGCGCGCGGTCGAGTCGATGCAATTCCACCAGCACATCGACCTCACCCTGCCCGGATTGCGCGACGTGCAGATGCGATTCGCGCGGCGCACGATGTAAAACCGTGGGAACGCGCAGGGCTTCCACCCTGGCCAGACGACGCTGCACCATGGATTCCGTCAGATGGCCGATGATTTTTCGGCCAAACAACTCCTGCCCCAACTCGACTGCACTGATCTGCCCGGATTCCCACTGCGCAAACAGGGAAAGCCAGACCAACGACTCGCCGGCCCGCTGAACCGCAGGCGTGCCAAGTTCGGCCGCCAGATTCAACGCGGCATGACTCATCAGCCGCAGCGCACTGGCCGCATCATCATGACATGGCCCGATGTCATCTTTGATCAATCTATATAAGAGGTGAGAAGAACGCTCGCGTACCAAGGTTTCGCGCGTCATTATACCATTCCGTGGTCATATCACTCGACCGATCTCTGCAGATTCATCCTTGAATCCAGCTCTGATCTATCCAATCGGTCTGTGCGCACAATACGTCAGGTATGCGTTCAATACCAGACAAAATACGGCACACAAAAGAGTAATATTTACCAGCCGAAATCTACTGCGATTCCATGCGCAAACGTATCAGCAGGTTGTGCAACGCGAGTTTGTCGCGCGGCTCATCCGGCAGGCTGCTCGACATGCGCGCTTCTTCAAGCTGACGCGCGAGACGGCGATATTCGCGCTCATGAAAGTCCAGATTCACGTCTTCCAAAACCGTCGTCTCTGAGCCCTGCAATTTGAGCGAAATCAAATCCCCCAGGTATGGCAGACGGAAACGATGATTCAAACGCATTACGTTCGCCTCAATCGTTCCCTCTTCCATCAACCAGATGCCCGTTAACAACGCACGATAACAATACAAAAGTGGCTTCAAACGACGTTGTCGCTCGAACAACTCCCACTGTTTTTGCGCGTAATTTCGGTAATGATACGCATGCCCACGCGTAATGCACTCGCCCGCAATCTCACGCAACGTCTCAAACGCCGGCGTCGTATGATAGACGAGCGGCGAATAAATTTGCTCGAGGATGTTGGCGTTACGCTTGAGAAGAAGGTTGAAATATTTTTTGACGTCGTAAGACACCAGATCAATTTCAACGCCAGATTCACGCGTCATCGTCTCCTGCGTTTCATCCTCAGGATACAAACCTACCACGTTCTCCAGCGGCAAAATGTGCGCACCACGCAAATCGTAGTCCGAATCATCGGACGGAAAACCATACAGGTGTGCACCATTAAGCGTCGCAAACATCAAGGGAAAGCGTTGTCGAGCGAGGAACGACTTCAATAATTCATCATGCATGAAAGAATTCTCCTGTGACAAAACAACCCATGATGCCTACAACCCTATCATAGCTTATTTTTTCTCGGCCAGATACCGCTCAACACCACGATTCACTTCCGTGAGGTTTGGCGTAATCATTTTTACCACAAACTTCTCGACGATATCGCCGACCTTGCCTGCAACCAGACGAGGAACGCCCGGGATCTTTGTGGCATCAACTTTCAAATCGCCTTCGATGACGACCTCAGTTTTTCCATTCCGATCGATGTAACGCGTGGTGCCTTTGCAACTGATAGCTTCTTTCAAAAAGCCGACTTCCATATCCCAGTCGCAACTAAACGTTTCATTGTTCCAAGTTGCATGATCATGCCACTGCAACATCTCTGGTTTAATAAATGACTGAGCAAGCTTTGGAATTTCCTCGCCTTCGGCTTTCCACAGATTGACAACATTTACGGTTGAGTCATCGGGCTCTTCGCGCTTTTCCACCGTAATGCTCTGCACTGTCGGCAAAAAGGGTACCAGATCCGCCAGGTGATCTCGAAACGTTTCGTACGTCAACGCACGATCATGCGCGACGACATCTTTAATATTAATCTTCGCCATACTTCTTCGCGCGCTCCTTAAAATTAGAATCAAGTCTCGCCCGAAACAAATTCGGGTGAAACCCAATCCTAAAAACTCACAACCAATTGATTATTTCTGGAAAAATTCAGCGTTTTTCTCGATGAAATGCATCCACTTGTCTGGAACATCATCTTCTTCGAAAATTGCTTCAACTGGACATTCCGGCTCACACGCACCGCAGTCGATGCAGATGTCCGGATCGATATAAAGCTGAATGCCTTCCAACTTGATTTTCTGACCGGCTTCTTGAAGCTCGGTAATCTCGTCCACCGTCAACGGACCGTGGATACAATCAACAGGACAGGCTTCAACACAAGATGTATCACAATACCCAATGCAGGGTTCGGCTATTACAAACGCCATTCTGTACTCCTAAAGATAAGTGCAGTCGAAGAAAACCAGGCAAACACATCTACATGGCCATCAACTGACCCCAAAACCACACCAAAATGGGGGCGAAAAACTGCCCCTATCATTTACACTCTGTCGTTCTGGTCAACTAGTATTTTTGCCGCAGGCGTCAACAAACGCTATCCGAATACAACGCCCGTTAAAGAGTGGTTCATGTGCATCGATGCAAACTGCTCGCCGTAGGTATTGAATCCACACAGCGGCGCCTGATGCAGAGCCTCAAATAGTTCATCCGTCACACCCAGGCTCTGGGCTTCGACAAAGCGACTGGCACAATGAAATAGCAGCATTGCCTGCGCTTTTTTGTCCTGCACCGTAAGTTGCTGAACCGTCTCAGCGATCACATCACGACTGCATTGCACAATATCATTGGCCGACAAAATATTTAATCGCTCCGAATTGGTCACGCCTGTCGCCATAATAAAACTATCGTCGTCGCGTACCCGAACGATCGTGCAAGGAAACGGCCGCCCCCGAAAACGATAACCCAGCGGATGACGTCCAATTAACTCATCCGTCACCTGATCGGGCGAAACATTCAACGCCTCAGCATACGCTATCTTCGCTGGCTTACCATCCAAGGTTTCGATCACGCGACCATCACTTGATTGCGCCGTAACCGTCAGCCATTTATCGGTAAAATGCATGTGCGTGTGATGCATCGGCACGAAACCATACGGATACTCCAACAAAATGATCGCGGCCGTATCGGTATAAACCCGCCCATGATGCACGAGTTGAACGCGGTCGTACTCCATTCCATCGCCCAGTGAGCCGCCAATCAGCGGAACGCGGCGACCTGCCTGCATAAAAAACGGGACAAGTAGTTCTTCCTTGCGTGAAAGACCATCGATTAGCGAAATCCACATATGTCGATCGACACGCAAATCCTCGAGTTTTCGACCGATCCCGCGCGCCAATTTGTGCGGTACATCTACCAACGGAATCAGCGACAAACGCTCGAGTTGTGCGACGATCTCAATCGCTGCCCGAACCCCACGCCCATGCAAACTGAGTCCGGTAATACTGCGCGTGGTAAATCCCGCGCCAGACAACTCTCCTGCAGTCGTTCCACCGACGCCCCGGTTTTGCGTGCGCAAATCCAGTATCCGTGCGAGAACTTCTGCATCGTAGCCGCAGTCAAAAAAGACAAACGTAAGCTGCGCAGTATCTGCCTTTAAACGGTCCAACACCTGCTGAATTGCAGCTGCTGTATCCGTCAGCGTAGAATGTGCAACCAGGACTTCGTGCGTTTCCCCACCACTCGCGTTCACCTGCTCTAGTCCAGGCATGCTCATGAATTAACCACCGTATTATCCGATCGGAAAGCAAGCTAAAAGCCAGACGTAACAACCCAACGGTCCCCAGTATCAGCGATACTCCTGAGCCTTCGGTTTTTCGATATCGATAACAAATGATGTAACAGATTTATTTACCGCTGTCTTCAACGAAAAGAGCGCCGACGCCGCAACCACAGCATTCCAAACCCAATAAGCAGCGCAAACGGCCCGGCTGCATTCGCATCGCCGCCGATCATCGAACATCCGTCACGACTGTCTTTTCCCCCGCCGCCACTTCCAGTACCCACGTCACCGGCCTGGCCACTATCACTGCCAGCGTCAGTTTCTGAATGCCCGACGTCTTCGCCCGGTTTTGGCGGATCGATATCAATCACAGGACAGCCTTCGTCGATCTGGCCATCACAGTTATCGTCCACACGCAGGCCACAACTCTGAACCGGCTCTGGCAACACCTGATTTTTACAGATTCCGTTCCATTTCCCGCCGATGCAACGCTCAGAACCGGATTTACAAATGCCATTATCCGACGTTCCATAAGGCCCGGTATAGCATTTGCGCGATTCACCCGTCGTACACGGCTGACCGCTCGGCGAACAGGTATCCGCCTGGCGACTCATCTCGAACAACGGACACTCGCCGGCCGAAGCGCCAACGCCCACACCAAAACTTCCCATCGTTGGATACACGTGATCGACACCATTTCCGTCTGTAAAATGGAAATAATAACGATGACAACCAGGCTCAAGATTCATCGTTTTTTCAAACGCACCCTGCTCCGGCGTACCGTATTTCAGGTCAAGCTCATGACACTGGCCATCAATAATCACCAGCGCCGTACGCGGACCACCCGATCCGAGCTGATAGTACATCGACGCAAAGGTTTGTTTTGCACCGCTCCCAAAATGGATTCCATCCTCAGCCACCGGGCGGGGTCGTCCGTCTCGACCAAAAACCTGTACCCAACCCGTCTGATACTGCCCTGGCCCGAGCAACGTAAAAGACGGCTGATTCATATTTTCCCAGTGACCGTCCGAGGAAATCCAACCCTCAATCGCCTCCAGCGGCGAACGTTGACCTTTCGCAGCGTTCTCTCCGGCAAAAAGACTGGAAAAATGCGCAATGCGATCTTCTGCCGTCGTTACACCACACGTCGTCACCGGACCCACGCACTGAATCGCATCACCGGTGCCGCCGATTTCGCAACACGATGAGTGATCCGCACACCAACATCCACTGTTCGCAATGAAATGCTCGGCCTGCCAGCGAGCCGCCTTCGACAAGCCCAGATCGAATCGCAGCGGTGCCGACGGCGGATACGTAATATCCTGGCGAAACGCATCCGGTTCACTTCGCGTACGATTGCTCAAATACAACAGCACGCGCTCCTCGTAATTCGGATAGCCCTGGACCGGCTCGCCGACTGCCTGCTGCACAAAGCTCATGGCAGGAGCATCGTCTACGACTGCAGGATTTGCTCGATGAGCGTCTTGAAACAAGCCGCTGTCCGTACTGGCGTCGCCGCAGGAAACACCCGCAAGTGCAGCCGTCGCCAACACTCCCACCAGCCCCAGGCGCTGCAAAACTACTCGACTCTTGCCTTCGCACTTGCTCATTTCAAATCCTGATTCGCGCTATTTCTAAATTTCAAATTTTTGATTTCAAAAGACTTTAGGACGATAAATCAATACCTAACGCCCTCATTTCCGCCTCAGCCTGCTCCGCCCAACCACGATTGGCCGCGGGACTTGCCGGACTCGGGTGCAAAATCCGACCAATTACACCCTTAAATTCACTTCCCAACGCCGCTTGAATGCGTTTTTCCGCGTAATTGCCCACGCCAATTACATATTTTGGCTGCAAATACTCAACCACGCCGCGAAGCGCCTTGTCACACGGCGCCAAAACCTGGTCGCGCTCCACCTTGCGGATCTGCGGCGGCGTTCGATTACTGCCGCTTTCATTCAAAAACAGCAGCGGACAATAATTGTGTACGAAAAACCGCTCAAAAAAGTTTTCTGCCGGCCCAAAACGATCCTGCGCCCACCCCCACAACCGCGCTCCACTGGCTTCTTTTCGCTTGCACATAAAGCCATCCACTGGCCGTGCAGGATGCATGTTCACGGGCTGGCCCACCGGCCCTTCAATGCCCATCCAATCGCGCACCGCATTGACTTCCCCAAACGGCACGCCCGTCTGCGCCATCCCCCACGGCCCGGGATTCATGCCCACCAGAATAATTTCTCGCGGTGTTTTTGCCCCAAACTTTTCCAGATATTGAACATGTGGTTCTCGCGCATAACGAAGCGGCTGATACACATTGGCCACCGGCAAAGTAAACGTAACCGACGCCAATTCATGCTCTAACGTATCGCTAAGCTCAACCAGTTTCATGCCGATTCGCCTTTGGCCATACGCACGATTTCTTCAAAATCTTCGGGCGTTACCGGAATCACAGACAACCGGGAGCGCTTCACCAGCATGATGTCTTCCAGCGCCTCGTTATCCCGGATTTCCTGTAACGTGACCTGTCGCGGAAGATGAGCGACGTACTGCAAATCGACCAGATACCAGCGCGGCTTTTCGTCCGTTGCCTTCGGATCAAAGTATTTACTTTCTTCATCGTATTGCGTTGGATCTGGATACGAATCACTCGCTACTTCAGCAATTCCCACGATCCCGGGCGGTTTCGCATTGGAATGATAAAACAACACCTGATCTCCGGGTCGCATCTGATCGCGCATAAAATTACGCGCTTCATAATTACGAACACCATCCCAGGGCTCCTGCCCGACTGCTTTCAAATCATCGATCGAAAACGCTTCTGGCTCTGACTTCATCAACCAATATTTCATCGACTTTCCGCTTCAAAGTTCTTGGTAATAAACCATCGTACGCCAGCATGGTGCAGATTTTGTATACCCGATTCGGTACCAGCAACCCGCACCATGCCATACGATGTCGTTCACAACTCTCAGGGATTCGGCGGCACAACCGGCGCTACAGGTTCAACACCACAGACGATATACGGTGTCATACCGACCACAATCTCGATTCCGCCATACTCACAGCCTCCCTCGGACGGGATAGCAGGATCAATTTGCTCAATGGTCCACTCAGGAGATTCACCCGGCTCGCCTTGAGGACCTTGAGGACCTTGAGAACCATCGAGTCCATCGACACCGTCGATACCTGCAGGACCTTCTGGACCTTCTGGACCTGCAGGACCTGCAGGACCTGCAGGACCTTCTGGACCTTCTGGACCTTCTGGACCTGCAGGACCTTCTTCACCCGGAGTT
>JBEBSM010000171.1:0-7866 GCA_040394315.1 Lujinxingia vulgaris | reverse complement strand
CAGCAGAAGTCGCTATGTAAGACCTTACATGACCACTTTCGCAGCAGAAGTCGCTATGTAAGACCTTACATGACCACTTTCGCAGCAGAAGTCGCTCCGAAACAAAAAAGCCCCGCAATCTCCAAGGAAATTGCGGGGCTTTCTGCTTTCGAACA
Source organism: Lujinxingia vulgaris (assembly GCA_040394315.1). GTDB lineage: Bacteria > Myxococcota_A > Bradymonadia > Bradymonadales > Bradymonadaceae > JACCWM01. The sequence goes on along the minus strand of JBEBSM010000171.1, from coordinate 7,711 downwards.
TTTTCTACTTACTTAGTTAAAAACTTCCTGCGCACAACCAAAACCATCACGCACAACCCCGCCCATACCAGCGAACTCTGCGCCGGATTGCTGCCCGCAATATGCGAACACGACGAATCCTCCGGTTCCGACGGTTCCGACGGTTCCTCCGGCTCCGCGGCCGGCACCAGAATCAAAAGCGGCTCAGACGGATTTCCCTCGCGCCCCCAAGCATCCACCCAGGTTGCGGTGATCTGAAACTCATACGATTCCTGCAATATGTCTTTATCCTCATTCCAGCGCAGATAAAGTACCTCTTCCGCCTGTACAGGTTCTATTGGAGAGCCAAAAAACGGCGGAGTCGTTCCCTTCACAATCTTCCAAAGCAACCCATAATCCGTGACATCCTCATAGGATGCGGCAATTTGAACAATTCCCGTTGGACGACAACTATCACCAGAAGTTAAGTCGGTATCACGGTAAGCCTTTATTAGTTCCAGCGTCACCGCCTCCGGAAACGTCGCCTCCGCCGGTGGAGCATCCTGACGCTCATGAAATGGAATGGGACCTGCCCAACTACAAGCACTCGCCGCACCCACAAACCCCACCGACGCCACACTCAAAACCGCCAACGCGCTTAATACACACAGTAATTTCTTCATGCGATTACCCATTATTCCGCGTCCTGAGACGACAGGCCATTAGAAAGAACCTCGCCACAATACACGGCTCGCAACACCTTTCCAAATCCGCAAACTATGCCTCTCACCTATCCACCCGCACCGACAAAATTACCCAACAGACGGCATAATCTCGCGACCGGACACCTTTCGATAAACCAGCTCGATCACCAACGCCAACACAACCATGCCAGCCAGCACGAGCAAGTGAGAAGGTTTGTGCGTGGCCACGTAATACGCCAAAGCGCCGAGTGCGATCAGACAGGCCGCGGCACCCGTCCACGAGATCCACGCGCGACTATTCGTCTTTTCGGCCAACCGAGCATTCGCAACATTAACGGCCGCAAAAATCAGCAAAAACCCCGCGCTACCCATCGTCGATATACTGGATAAATCAAAGATATTCGTCACGATCAAGGTCGCCACCGTACTGATCAACAGCCCCTCAAGCGGATGTCCCCATACTTTTCTCTCCAACTCCTCGGGCAGTTCCCCCTCTTTCGCGATAATATAGCTCACACGCATCGAACCATAGAGCGTCGCGTTGATAGCCGACGCCGTCGACAACATCGCCGCTATCGCAATCAACGTAAATCCAAACTGCCCCAGAAACGGTTTGGCAGCCGCCGCCAACGCGTAGTCTTGCGCCGCCACGATCTTATCAACACTTAAATTACCGACCGTAACTACAGCCACCAACACGTAGAGCACCACAACGAAGGCCACCGTCCCAAAATACGCCCGCGGCAGGGTTTTACTCGGATTGCGCACGTCCTCCGCAGCGTTGGCGATCAGCTCAAACCCCTCGTACGCCACAAATATAATCATCCCCCCGGCCACCAACGACAGCGGCGCAGTCCAGGTCGATGGAGCCAGCTTTTCCGGCTGCACACTGAAAAACCCCATCCCTACAAACAGCCCCAAAATCGCCAGCTTCAGTCCGACAATCCATTCTTCAAACTCGCCAACCACCCCTGCACTGAGCACATTGAGCGCCGTCAAAACCACCAACACCCCACTGGCCAAAACGTGTTGCCAGAGTGTCTGGTGGGCCTCCCCAAAAAAGCTCGCGCCATAGCTGCCAAACGCATGCGCATACAACGACAACATCACCACATAGCTTATCCACAACAAAACATTGCTACTACCCGTCAGCAATCCCGTTCCGAATGCGCGATTCAAAAACTCAACCGTTCCTCCCTTGCTCGGAAACGCCACCGACCACTTGGAATAAGCATACGCCGTGAGCAACGCGACCGCCCCCGCAACTCCAAAAGCCAGCGGCGCACCTCCGCCGGCAAGTTTGACCGACAACCCCAGCACCGCAAAGATACCGCCACCGACCATCCCGCCAATGCCAATCGCCGACGTCGACCACAACCCCAACTGCTTGTCGGACTGATCTTTGCTCATAAAATACCCGCTCATTATAATGATAATTGTTCGGATAAATTAGTTCCGCCCCCTCTACATTCAATGAAGCCACATTGGCAAACCCATCTCGACAACACCCAGTGTCTATAGCAAGCTACCCACCAAGATATAATTCACCCCTTTAATAAGACAGGCGGACGCTCAACATGACACAAAAAGAATGGCTACTTTACCTCGATGAAACAGGCAGAAAAGATAGTAAAGACGATAACTTTGCGGTCGTTGGCTTACTTTTTGAGAAGCCAGAAAATACCCGCTGGGAAGTCGAACTCAAAAGCCGCCTCACCCGCGCGCTTCCCATGATCCCATGGCCGATGCACGCATATCTTTTGCGCATTCCCCTGATGTACGCACTCTGGCACGCCCGAAAACCAATGTGCGGAGTCCTAAAACCGCTAAAAACGGTCGGGCCTCTGGCTATCGAGTATCTAAAAACACACTTCCCCGATGAGCTAACCTATTTCGTTGATGACCTGTCCATATCACGCGAGCCATCGGATTTTTCACGTATTAAAAAGCTCGACAGAACATTGCTGTTCAAAAATCCCGCACTTCACAAACATCTATCCGCAATCGCAGTAGATGCGCGCACGACCATCAAGACACTCATGGCTGAAGCCCTCAATGGGCCAGCAGCCTCTCGAGTTGTCACCCTGGCCGCACGTCTCAAATGGGAACCAAACTCCCTGGGTCAAGACGACTATTTAAGCAGCTTACACGCTCTATATCAGCGCACTCACGACGGACTTAACCTCCTCGGTGGCTCCCATAAAGTCATGGTTCATGCAGCAAACCTCTTTGTGCACGATCCAACATTCGACAAACGCACGATGTTAAATCGCAATCATTTACTTGATGCAGCCAAAAGTATCGAAACCTCCGACGACTCCAATATTCAATTTCTTCTCGGCGGCACCTATGACTTTGATGACATGGTCCCCGCCGGGATCGTCATCGCCGACTATATTGCCAACTCCCTCTATAATGTCATTGGATACGCAACTCTCCACCGCATGCGCTGCTGGGTACATGCGCACAACGACAGCGCTATCGACTGCGGCAGCCCTCCGTTGCCGATGGTCAGTGCCATCGGCACAGCCCAAAACGCAACCGACAATGCGCGCAACGGACAAAATCCTCCCGGCCAAACAGCTATCATCGGCCCACCATGGATTCGCGAGCAGACTCAAAATTGGGTTGACCATTTCACCCACCAAAACAAATCCATCTCAGGCAACAAACACAATGAGGTGCAGTCATGACCATGACTTTATTTGATGCGTTAAATGCTATTACGCTCTACAACTCACCTGATTTGACGCAAAGAAAACTGGGCAGCCAGGCAGCAGAAGTCATTTTTAAGCAATTGCGTAAATTCCCTAGAAGATACAACATGACCGAAACCGATCATGACGACGTTCAACAGATCGTCCTCCTCAACCTTTTACGCAGAACTTCGAGCTCCGATATTGTCGATGACCCGGCCGCACGAGGCTATTTATTCAAAGCCTTTTCTAACGCCCAAAACGATGCGTACAAACGTCAAAAGCGCCGACAAGAAGTTTCAATCAGCCCGAAAGGCTCCAATAATGAAATGGCTAACGAAGGTCTGCTCGGCAAGCTACCCGACGAAAATACCATCCCGGCCCACGAAGCAATTGAGCTTCGGCAATACATCGAGCAGTCGTCAATTCTCGGCGGAAAAGATGTCTCTCCAGAAAACGTGCTAGACCACGTCGCTGCTTTCATCGAGCAATCCGTAATTCCACAACTCGATCGCAAAGATGCAAGGATATCCGCGAGCCAATCCCTGCACGAAATGCATTTAATCGATCAAAACCTCGCAACATTTGAAAGCCTTGCACGCGAAAACATCGGCTTACAAGCCACGCCCCAGGCACTAAAAAAGGAAAGTAACCGTCTGCAGCAAGCCCACAGCCGGGCACGCGACCGTATTGAAACTCGCGCCACCTACATGTTCGTTTCCGGAGAACTCCAAAAGTTCGACGTCGAACTAATTTATAGATTGATCAGACAACTTAGAAGTCGTGCGGAATCCTCGTCCTCGTGACATAGTGTCAGGAGCTCCCTCACAAAGCGTTAACAAAACGTAAGCCCCAATCTTGGTGCTCACGTTTCCCTATACCACGTGCAAAACTTCTAGTTTTTCTTTCTTATACGAGCTACCCATGAATGATCATATCAAACCCGAACTACTCGCCAGATTAGGATTAGACGGATTCAAAACCGGTCCCAAAACAGCCCTTCAAATTCCGTCCTCCGGAATCGCACACGGCTATGCCGGTTCACAAACCCTCCAGAGCCTGACCGCCTCCGACTTCATGAGTCTGGACTGGCACCCGCTTACGCATCCGGACGCTAGCGAAATCGACGCAGAAATCTCCGTTCTCACAAACGCCCCCCACTTTCTCCACCTGAACTTCGCAAGTCCGGTCAAGCTTTATACGGAAAACGCACCGGTAAATGCCGCTGTGTTATCCGACGGATACTCCGTTCTCGTCAGTAAACGCGAGCTCGACCAACCCATCGCGATTGTCGACGAGTTTGCTCGCGGCCTGCTCCTTTCGATTGAAAACGCCGAACTATTCATATCTCAGCTCAGCGCATCCACCGACAATCTTCCCGAAATTCCTCGGCTATCCTCCGATATTAAACTCTGGACCAATAAATTAGCCGATGCATGGCTAGTTGATGAAATCAACAAACATCTCGAAACTGACAACGCCTGGCATCACGCAACTGCCATCGGAATGCTCATCCGATTACGAGATCCCAGCTCTGCAGAACGCGAAGACCTATTGGAACGATTACGCACAGGAACGTTTCAATCCGACGACGCACCGGCTCAAGACTGGATCCGCGCACTGACCGAACCTGAATACACGTATCTCGAACAAGCAACATTAGTTAGAATCGAAGATACCCTCTTCGACATCGAAGAAATCCTCACTGCACGCGAGCAAAGTGTACCCAAATGGTATCAAGGCGCGTTACCAATCCTCCAACACCGCGATGATATCGAATCGGTAATCAATCTGCTCGGCTTCGCTGGACGCCACACCCGCCTCCGCAACGCCGTCGCTTATCTCGACGAACGCGGCCAAGAACTCGCCGATTGCCTCGACCCGCTTCTAGTCGACGCTGACGATGTTTACGAAGACGAACAACTTCACCGAGCCAGCATGATCAACCCTACCGACTGGTGGACACAGCCCGGCCGAGAAATTTGATGACGTACGACCACCTCTGGAAAAACATCCGGCCAGGCTCTCGGCTCCTAAAAAGCCTCCAACAATCGCCCTGGCCGTGGCCCAACCCGGCCGAACATCCAGCCATTTTTGGTAATGCCTGCAAGCGAACCCACCTGCCCGGCCCACCCCAACTCGCGATTGGCGATACCCCGCTTCTGACCGCCAACGGTTACCAGGGCTCGCTCTGGAAGCTCTCTGCACTTCAACCAGCCTACAGCCAGGCAGTTCCTTTCAACACCGAAGCCCAAAAAGCCTGGCAATTCGCCATGCTTGCACTCCCCAAAGCAGCCCCCCTTATCTGGAAATCCCTATCCACCCACCGCCAATGCCCCTCCGGCGCCACGCGACTGGCGAGCACGTCTACGAATACACAGTATACAACACAATTCGAAAACTCACTCGACGGCTCGTCCTTCGGACTTTCCTTTGCCCTCGCACTCGCCAGCATCGCCTTCAACGAGCCGTTACCGCCAGATATCGCCGCCACGGCCGCAATCGATGCCGACGGAAACCTGCTCGCGATCGACGGACTCCACGAGAAAATCAGCGTTCTCATCCAATACGCCCCCGCAATTCGTCGCCTGTTTGTCCACAAAAGCCAGATGGAAGAGGCAGAAAGACTCGCTGCAGGAACCCATCTAGAGATCATTGGTATCGTCCATCTTCATCATGCACTCCCGACCGTTTTTGAAAACCTCGATAAATTGATTCTTCGCAACGGCTCCAACCATGCTGCCCGAGCTCAGATTGTTGACTCAATCTTCGACCTCATCCTCTCCGGCGGCAGCGCACTCTCCGCCTGGCGCCCTGTCCAAAATGCAGCACTAAAAGCACTCAACGACTGGCCAGACCTCACCGAAAGTCAACAACACAAGCTGCGCTTCGCTGCAGCAAGCGCCGCACGCCACTTCAATAACGAACGTCCTCGCCAATTCGAATTGACCATGCCCCCCGAAACATGGTTCCAGGAAATCCCCCAACCCAAACGCCTGGATTGTCTGGCAAATTACGTCCAAAACATGTCCGACACCGGACATCCCTCCGAACATCTCGTCTTACCAATCGCCCAAAAGCACCTTGTCCGCGGCAACGACGCCTTCCCGGCCCACCTCCGGCTCCTCGGCAGCCTCGCCCGTTTTTACAGCGCAACCAACCGTCTACAAGACGCGCTAAAAATGCAGCAAGAGGCCGCCCACGGCTGGTGGCTTCGCGGCCAAATCAACGAGATAAGTTATCCCCTCAGCGAATGGTTCCGACTCATCGGCCTCCTCGAAACATCCTCGACAGACCACGCCTCCTTACTGGCCGAAGCCGACCAACTCTTCGCCCGCGTCGAACACGACCCTGCATTGGGCACCACTGACTACATCCAACTAGCCAGAGCCACGACCTACCTGCGCTGCAATATCCCCGCTGCCTTCATCCTCCCCACGCTCGAAAAGCTTTGCGCGCCACCTACTGACAAAAACCTCCGCGCAGCCGCCACACGCTGGCTCGTGTTTGCCCACGACCACAACAACCACACCGAAAAAGCCCAGGCCGCCATCCAACGCCTCCACCCCGGCGGCGACATTCATGCGGTCGCCAACGAACGCAGCCAAATCACCCTCCAACTCATTCAACTCGACCGCGCCATCCGCAACAACGACCACCCAACCGCCCACCAAGCCCTCAAAAGCATCCTCTCCCTCGAACCCGAACCCTCCCAAAAAATCCTCCACACCAGCGCATGCCCCCCAGAACTCCACCCCCAACACCTGCAACGCCACTACCCCTATTAAAACAACCCCAACACCAAAAGCCCAACCATAAAATGCCACCCCCGCCAAACACACGCACCGCGTCCAAACGCACGCACCGCGCAGCGAGGGCTCTGCCCTCAGCGGAGCGCGTTGGCGTCGTCCTAGCCCAAGGCCTCTGGCCTTGGGGACGTTGCAAACCACCCAATCCCCTCTTTATACATCGCAAACCACCCAATCACCTCTTTATACATTCAAAAAAAACACTACAAACGTCCCCAACACCGAAAATTTGCCCAATAAAAAGGATGACGCCACGCCGGATTTACCGCCCGCGTCCGCATCTCCCGAGAAGCCTTCGACAACGCCCCCGAAACTGACATCCCCTCCTCAAGCAACGCTGAATAAAACGCCTCAAATAACCAGGCGGCACTCTCATCATGCGCTTTCCACGCCGAATTCACGACCTGCGCCGCTCCTGACACAAACAACGAACGCACAAACCCCACAAACTCATCACCCTGCGACCGAAACTTCCCCGTCTCACACCCCGACAGCACCATCAACGGATGTCCATCAAACGAGCGCCCCAGAAAATCCACCGCCT
>JBEBSM010000170.1:0-7881 GCA_040394315.1 Lujinxingia vulgaris | reverse complement strand
CCAAATGAAACGACGCGTTCGTTGGGCTATCAGTATTTGCTGGGCCGTGGAAGTTCGGACATTTCGTTGTATTTTGCGATGGAATGGTTGCGACAAGAACCGGAGGATGGTCTTGCGTCGTATCTGGTCGGTCGAAAACTCTGGGCAGCTCACCAATATAAGGAAGCTGTGCCGTTTCTGGAGTCGGTGGCGGGACAGTTCCAGGCCGAAGTGCTGGACGCCGAGGCGCAACGAATGTTAGGTCAGAGTTACTTCTTTGTCGGCCGATTCGACGATGCGCAGAGGTCGATGGAGGCGCTCAAAGGAGTTGCCGACGGTCGGTATGATACGCAGGCCGAAGAGTGGATCTCGCGGATAAAGTGGAAAAGAAATAGGAATAGCCTGGTTGCGAATTGATGTATTCAATCTAGTAGCTTTGCCGGGTCTGATTGAATGCTATGATTTGCAAAGATAGATAGATATAGAAATTAAGTACGATTTTCATCAGCCGTGCGCACTAAAATGCGGTGCCTGTTTACGGAGTAGGGATTTTGAAGTTTACGTCACGTTTTATGGTTGGTTTGCTGTTATTGTCCGTAATGATTGTCACGTCGGCCTGTTCGCCGGGTTATATTCGACCTAACGATATTTATCCGAATGATCCGACGTTTCGTATCGATCCGGAATCACGCATTCCAGACACCGTGGAAACAAGAAAAGTACTTGATGTCGTCGCACAATACCGCCTGGCGCTGGTTAACAAAGATTTCGGTACGTTGAATCGACTGGTTTCGGAAGATTATTACGACAATGCGGGAACGACGCACACAACAAGCGATGATTATGGCGTAGCCGAATTGCGCAAATCGTTTGAAGTCATGGCCAGTCACACCGAAGGAATTCAGTACAAGGTCGTAGTCAAAGATCTGGTTTTTGAAGAACAGCGTGCGCACGTCGATTATGAATATGAATATGCCTACGAGTATAAAGTCGGTGATGAGTCGACCTGGGATGCCGGCGTGGAAGTGAATCGACTTCGACTGGCTCGCGAAGGCGACGTCTGGCGCATCGTTGGTGGTCTGTAATTTTTAAAGAAAAGCCGTGAAAGCATACGGATAACCTTGCGAGGTCGCGCTAAAATGTCCGCAAAACTTTGGTTGGCAGGCATGGCGTGGGTAACGTTGGCAAGTTCGGTCAGTATGATCGGATTTACGACAACGGCATCTGCGCAATTAACGGCGCCTCGGGCGGCATTCGCGCCGGAGAAAAGTGCCCGGCCGCAGACTCTGGAAGCGGCCTGGCAGGCCGGCGAGTACGAGCTTGCTCGCAAGTTTGCGTTGCAGCGTGACGACACCGGCTCGCTTCTGATCCGTGCTCACCTGGCGCAATTCGATGGGAAATTTGATCAGGCCAGGGATTTTGCAGCGGCCGCACTTCAGGCCGCAGGCGCTTCCATTGCCGCCTCAGACGCCGAAGTCATGCTCGCCAAATTGGAGCTGCGACGCGGCGAAAGAGACGAGGCCGAGGCCAGATTGCGGCGGGTTTTGGTGGACAATTCGACGGCCTGGGCGGCGCGTCTGGCGCTTGGCGAATTGCTGATCGAGCGCGGCCAGCCGCAGCAGGCAAAGGTTGTTTTGGAGGCGTTGCAAATCGCGTTCAATAACGGCTTGCTCAAGACTGCCGAAGAATTAACGACACTGGGCAGGGCGATGATTTTGCTCGGCGGCTATCGCGATGCGAATTACGCCTTTGAGCGCGCGTTGCGTGTCGATGCGAAGTATTTTCAAGCACATCTGGCGCAGGGACTGTTGTTTTTGTCCAAATACAATCATGCCGATGCCGAAAAAGCGTTTGAACGAGCGCTTGAGGTAAATCCGAATGATCCGGAATTACTCGTGGCTTTCGCGCGGCTTGAATTTGCGACAAGCAATCATTTTGAAAAGATGTACGCGTATTTAGATCGAGCGGCAAAAGTTGCGTCGTTTGATGCCGAGATGCTCATTCTTCGGGCGGAAATCGCGATTTACGAAGATGATTGCGAGCGCGCCACAGAGTTCGCTCATCGTGCACTTGTCGGCGATAGGAACAATCTGGAAGCGAAAACGATCGTCGCAGCCTGTCATTATTTTTCGGATAGAACCGAGGAATTTGAACGCGTACGCACGGAAATTTTTGCGCTTAGGCCGGATTATGCGTCGTTTTACGCGACGATGGCGCATTTCTATACGATTTTGCGCGGATATCCGGGGGCAATTGAGTGGTATCGGCGCGCGCTAGAAATTGATCCGCAGCATTCGGAAACGTTAACCGGGTTGGGGCTGGGATTGTCGCGAACCGGGCATGAAGACGAGGCGATGGATGTTTTGCGCCATGCGTTTGCTGCAGATCCGTATAATGTGCGCGTCTATAATACGTTGGAAATGTTCGAGAAAGTTCTGCCGGACTTTGTCGTGGAGCGCGAAAAGCGTTATCAGTTTCGAGCACACAAATCGCAATACTCGCCGCTTCATTTGCTGATGGATCCGGTGATTCAGACCGCGATGACGGTGTTTGATAAAAAGTATGATTTTCAGCCAGAAGAGTTTTTGGCGATTGAGGTTTTTCATGAACCGGCAATCTTTGCGGTTCGTGGCGTTGGTTTGCCGCAGACAAGTCCGCATGGACTGTGTTTTGGAAAACTTGTTCTAAGTCGTAGCCCGAGCGAAGGAAACTTTAACTGGCGACAGGTTGTGTGGCACGAGTTGGCGCACGTTTATCATCTTCAGTTGTCGAATTATCGTGTGCCGCGCTGGTTTACGGAAGGCCTGGCCGAGTACGAAACCAACGTCTTTGATCCGTCGTGGAATCGGTATCATGATCAGGAACTTGCCCGGGCGGTATTTGGCGGAAATCTGCCGAGCGTGGAGGATTTCAATCGTGGATTTACGCATGCGCGAAGCATGCAGGATGTTCTGATTGCGTATCAACTTGCCAGTCTGGCGATTCACTACATTGTGGAAACGCATGGTTTTGATTCGGTTTTGCAATTGTTGAACGCCTTTGGCGATGGACACGAAATGGCCGCGGCGTTGGGGCTTGTGCTCAAGCAAACGCCGGCCAAGTTTGATGCTTCACTGCGGACCTGGTTGGAACGTCGTTATATGGGATTTCGCCATCAGCTTTTCGTGGATTTGGGCGAAAATCTCGTGCTCGAAGACCTTGAACGTGAGGTGAAAAGCGAGCGTGACAATGCTGAGAAGTGGGCTCATCTGGCCGTAGCGCGCATTCGATCGTACGACAAGCCCGGGGCCATCAAGGCGTTAGAACGTGCAGCAGAGCTTGCGCCGCGCGATCCTGATGTTCGTTTTATCGGCGCGAAGGTTATGTTCTGGGCTGATCGCGTTCGTGATGCCTATGAATACGGTCAGGCAGTGCTGGATGCGAAAAAAGACAGCTATGCGTTGCGTGTGTTGCTTGGGCGTGCTGCATTTACGCTTGAGGATTATATGAGCGCGCAGGTTCATTTGCAGGCGGCGACGCAATTGTACGCAGATGGCTATGAGGCGTGGGAGCTTTTGTCGCGCGTGGCCAAGGCTCGTAACGATAAAGAGCTTGAGGGTGAGGCTTTGCAGCGCATGTATGCTTTAGATCAGCATGATGCGGCGATGGCGCGCAGGACAGCGCTGGCGGCTTTAAAAAACGAAGACTGGAAGACGGCGCGCGATGCGGCCAGGCGCTGGGTGGATATTCGTCCGTTCGAGACGCAGTCGCATCTGGCGTTGTCGCAAGCGAGTCTGAAGCTGCAGGATTTGCCGGCGGCGGAAGCTAGCTGGCAGGTTCTTCTGGCGATGGAAAGCGGTCAGAAAAGCAATGCTTATCTCAAGATTATCGAACAGCTGGCTGGTGCGGGGCAGGGGGATTTGGCGCGTGAGTATGCGGAACAAGCAAGGGCGGCGGGTGTGAAGAAATCGTCGGTTGATAAGGCGCTGAACGGGAAGTGAAGCCGTTCGTCGCGTTATTGCAAATAGCGCTCAAGGCTTGCTTGAAGAAATAGTCTGGCGCGGTGCAATCGACTTTTCACGGCAGGAAGGCTGATTTCTAGCGTATCGCTGATGTCTTGTAGGCTCAGACCTTCGACTTCTTTGAGCACGAAGACGACCTGGTATTTCGGGGCGAGTTTGTCGATTGCGTCCAGGATTTGTTCGCGAAGTTCGAGGTTTTCAAGATTCTGATCGGAGCGAATGCGCCATTGGGGCATGCCGACTGAAAACTCGTCGATTTGAGCGGTAGGAGGGATTTCTTCGAGGCTGATTTCGGGCTGGCCGCGTTTTTTACGCAGGCGCATCAGCGCGGCGTTTACGACGATTCTGTACAGCCAGCTTGAGAATTGCGCGTTTCCCTCAAAAGTATCGAGCTTGCGATAGATATTGAGAAAGGCTTCCTGGACGACGTCCTGCGCGTCGGATTCGTCGCGCATCATACTCCACGCGAGCCGGTGTGCACGGTCCTGGTAGCGCAGGACGATTTCTGAGAACGCGTCGAAATCGCCGTCGAGTGAGCGAGTTACGAGTGTCTGATCATCCAGAGATTTGAGATTCTTGGTTGTTTGAGAAGTGGAGCCGACGTCAGGCATGGTGTTTCCGATAGTTAAAGCGCAAGCCGTTTCTTACGATCGGGATAAAACCTAACGTCGGACTTGATAAAACCAAAGTTAGCCGATTTTTTCTTTCAATTTGTCGAAAAAGCCGCTTTTCTTGAAGGGGATTTCCGAGGCTTCGGCGAATTTCTCGAGAAGCTCGCGTTGTTCGGTCGTGAGCTTTTTGGGGATATCAATGGAAACGTGGACAATCAAATCGCCGCGTCCGGAACCGTTTACACGGGTGACACCTTCGTTTTTAAGCGTAATTTTGTCGCCATACTGCGTTCCGGGTTTGATTTGAACCGTTTTTGGCTCGCCGAGCGTTGGAACTTCGAGTTCGCAACCAAGAGCGGCCTGTGCAAAGTGAACTTGAAGCGGGACATGGAGATCGGTGCCGTCGCGCTCAAAAACTTCGCTGGGTTGGGCGTACAAAAACACGTAAAGATCGCCCGGGGGGCCGCCACGTGTGCCGTTTTGGCCTTCGGCGCGAAGTCGCAAACGTGTTCCGGTGTCAACGCCGCCGGGCACTTTGACGATGACTTCTTTGTCTTCCTGAATCGTGCCCTGGCCATGGCAATCCTTGCACTTTTCGTCGATCTGCGTGCCGGCGCCGCGGCAATTTGGGCAGGTCGAGCTGAGGGTAAAGAAACCCTGTGAGTGATGAATTTGACCGCGTCCCATGCAGCTCTGGCAGGTCGTTGGTTTGGTGCCGGGTTTTGCGCCGGTTCCGGTGCAGGTTTTGCAGTCATGGCGTTGTGGGATAACGATCGTGCGTGAAACGCCGAAAACGGCTTCTTCGAAAGTCAGTTCAAGGTCGTAGCGCATGTCTGCGCCGCGTTCCGGTCCGTTTGGCTGGCGAGCGCCGCCGCCCTGGCCGCGACCCTGGCCTCCGAATCCGAAAACATCGCCGAAGATGTCGCCGAATTGCGAGAAAATGTCGTCCATGGAGGAGAATCCCTGACCGCCGCCACCGGCGCCGCCGCGCAGGCCGTCGTGACCGTAACGATCGTAGACAGCGCGCTTTTCGGGATTGCTCAAAACTTCATAGGCTTCGGAAGCCTCTTTGAAACGCGTTTCAGCTACGTCATCGTCCGGATTGCGGTCGGGATGAAATTTCATCGCGAGTGTGCGGTAGGCTTTTTTTAACTCCGCGGCGTCAACATCTCTCGCCACATCTAGGACTTCATAAAAATCGCGCTTACTCATACGTATCTCATGACTGCTGTTTGGGAATTATACTGGTTGGTGTAAAAATTTGCTAAAAAACTCTGGAAACACAATTACAATGCGGACAATTAAGTACTCCATACGGGACTGTTTGGGAACGTCGCAGTGCAGGGCACGCATGTCAAGTAAATGCGCACGTTTATAGCGCATCTCATCACAGGTGATCAGGGTTTATAGAGTCTATTCCGTCTGTAAAAATATGCAACACTTAGACCTCCAGCAACCCTGAATCAATCCGGGGTGCGGAAGCGGTGCGGAAAACAACATACAGTATATGTGGAAACTTGCACCCCGTTATCCGATAGAACTACACGCGAGAGCGGATAAACATTCCGTTTCGCACGTCGAGGTGTGATTTGGTTATATCCCGATTTGACCTTAGGATCAGGACAGATCGGAGCGGGTCGGTATGTATCACTCCTGTATACTGCCCGCACCATTCATTCACATCGGACGCGTTATGTATGCAGTCGTTTCTCAGCTCGATCCGATTCACGATGCCCTGGTTCGCGGACTATGGAGTGAGCTGGAGCTTCATTATCGGTTACGTCTTGCGTATCCCAAACCGATTGCGCACATCTCTTATATGGTGTTTGAGGATAAACCGGAGGCGGGTTTGAAGGAAAGATTGCAGAATTTTGCTTCGAATCATGAACCGTTTGATATTCGTGCAGGTGGGCTTGGGCTGTTTCCGGGATCTCCGGCGATTTTGTATCTGCCGGTGGTGCGATCTGCGCAGCTAACCGTTTTTCATCAGCGATTATGGCGCGAGATGAATCGTGATCATTGGTCACCGAGTGTTTTGTACCATCCGGAGCGATGGATTCCGCATATTTCACTGGCGCAACTGAATCTTCAGCAGGTCGGAGTGGCCGATGTCATTGTGGATATGGCCGAGCGCCGGTTGGACTGGCAATGCACGATCAGCAGTCTTGCGTTGATCAATGGCGTGAGTCTGACCTCAGGTCTTGACTATGTGCTTCCGTTTTCGAGAGCCGGGCAACGCACATTCAACGAAGGGCTGTTTTTCTAAATTTAATGAGTCTTTGGCTGGTGGTCTTTGGGAGCGGTCGAAAGTCGGATCAATCCGGTCGCCAGTTGTCGAGTAGCGTCAGGTTTTGATTGCGATCGACAAGCGAACAATAGCCGGCGAAGAGTTGGCCGGACAGATACTGTGTAAAGGGGGCTTCTTTGTTGGATCGGACGCGAATTTCCGAGTTCAGCACGGTGCCGTCGCGTGAAGTTGCTGCGTCTACTTGCTCAAGATTCATGCGGAATCGCTGAAGCTGTTTGCTCTGATAGCCGAGCAACGTAATTTGGCCGGACGGGTCAATGTTTTCAACAATCGCGACGTGCGTGTACCAGTCATTGTTGCGGGTATCGTCGTTGGCATCAAATGTGTTGTGAAAAAACGCCATGTCGCCAATGCGGGGATTGCTGTGGCTGACCTCGCCGTCCTGACGACATGCGCGGTAGAGCGCGGGGATATTCGCGCGAGCTTCTTGAGGTAGCCCAATTTGATTGGTTGCGTAGGCGGTCCAGACGTAGTTTGCGGCGTGCTCTGGGGTGGAGGCGTTGCTGCGATTATTTGCGGTGCTGATCGAGCTGAGACTGGATGTCGCAAGGGCAGGACTGGCAACGGGCGCCGTCGTAGCCGGGCTGGATGATGGTGGCCTGGTTTTCGTGCGCATGCTGTAGGAAACGTTGGCGGGTTTGGATTGCCGGGCGTAAACCTGTTTCTTTTTGCCGGAATCCGGCGAAGAAGTCGCATATAGCGTGGTTTCTTGGGTGCGTTGGGCGCGCATTTCGCCGTCAAGTAGGGGAGAGCTGTACATAAAAAACGGCGATGGTGTTTGGCCGGTTGAGCAGCCGGCAAACAACAGCGCACTTGCTGCAAGCAGTAGTGAGGTTTTCCACAACGTGGGGTAGCGGCTATTTGTACAGTATCGTTGAGACATCAACATGGTTTGCTCTCATTTCAATCATCAGAAATTCGGGTGTGATTGCGCGAATAATGAAAACAATGACCGGGTTTCGCAGTAATCACGCGTTGCAGT
>JBEBSM010000169.1:0-7892 GCA_040394315.1 Lujinxingia vulgaris | reverse complement strand
CTGATGCCGAGAAGTTCGAGTCCGAAGTCACGGAAGTCTGCGTATTGATCGCGATAGCTGCAGAGCTGAACTGTACAAACCGAAGTGAAATCACCTGGATAGAAGACGAGCATGACCGGGCCGCGTGCAAGTATTTCGTATAGACTTACGGGTTGGCCATCCTGGTCTGGAAGAGTAAAATCGGGTGCTTTTTGTCCGACTTTTAGCGCGCCAGCAGGCGTTGGAAGTTTGTTGAGGAGGCTTTTGAACATGATATTTCCTTTTGAAAAGTCATTGTTTTGAGTGGTTTAGCGGTATTTTTGTCAATTCGTTAAAAAGACTGACAAAGAATTGAATAATACGCGGTTGTGGTCAGTCTGAAGCATTGTAGACATCGTTCGCTAGAACGCCTTTGCCCCCGGATGAATATATGAAAAAGCATATGAAAATAAGTATCTCGATTCTCTTTGGCGTGTTGCTCGCGTTTCCTGCAGCCATGCTGAGTATACAACCTGAGGCACAGGCGCAGCACCGCGTTTCGGAGCGTTCGCAATCCTCACGTTCGCACAGAACGACAAATCGAAGAACGACCACGACGCGGTCGGGAACGACCATTAAAAATGTACGTCCGAATCCAAATAGAGGACCGGTGTATCGTCCGCATCGTCCGCGGGTTTATGTGCCGCCGCATCGTGCACATGTATATCATTCGGACAGGCATCGCACACGTTTGCACACACGCTATCATCATAACCGCGTGATTGTTCATCACCATTATGACTATGTCGAGCCTGAGCCACGCGTTGTGATTGTTGAAGTCGAGCGTCCGCGCTTGCCGGAGATTTCTTGTCCGATCCGCACGCAGGCAAATTCGAATGAATCTGAGCAATGGTGCGAAACTTCTCGTGGTGTGAAGCACGGCTCGTATGTGCGACGTCATTCGAACGGACAAATCGCGATTGAAGGCGAGTATGAATACGATCAGAAAGAAGGTCTGTGGACGGAGTGGCATTCCAATGGAGAGCCCCGTCTGGAAGGCGAATATTCAAATAATGAGCGCGTCGGTACCTGGGTTCGGTGGGATAACCGTGGTCAGGAAGTTTCGGTCATCGACTACCGCTAACGAGATGAGGAAAATCTGAATTGGCTGGATGTGGGGGGGAGCCAGAAATAAGAAAAGGCGTCGCGAACTTATCGCGGCGCCTTTTTTATATTGGCTGACAAACAGATGGTCTTTCTAAAGCAATTTGCGTGCGCACGCATTCATTTAGAGTGTGTGCGCACCGAATCGATCAGGCGGTGAAGATGTGTTCAAGCTCTTCCATGATGGCATCTTCCGTAGCGTCTTTGGCTACTGCGATCTCTTGAACGAGCAGTCGTCTTGCGGTATCGAGCATTTTTCGTTCACTAAAGCTTAGCGTTTTGTGAAACTTATGCAGATTGAGATCACGGAGTACCTCAGCGATTTCGTAAGGACTGCCAGTGTGGATTTTCTCGACATAGGCGCGGTTACGCCGGTTCCAGGTCTGTTGATTAAGGTCAACGTCTCGTTCACGCAAGATATCATAGACTTCTTCGAGTTCGAGATCTGTCATGATATTACGCAGTCCGACGTTGGCCACGTTGTTGACCGGAATCATAATTTTCTTGTCTGAGTCCATTACTCGCAGTACATAGAAAGTCTGGCTGGTACCCATGATCTCTTTGGTGTCGATGCCCACGACCTCCGCTACGCCCTGCGCGGGATAGACAGCCTTATCTCCAACCTTGAACGGGGTCACCATGAATCTCCTTAACACGTGTCGGGGGAATGCGAAGTCTTAGAACGGGAAAATTAATACTTGGCAAGACTTCAGGAGTCTTGCATAAAGAGGTCACATCCATGCGGAGATTAGGGACGTTGTGCGCGCCTAGTGAACCAATGGATAAAACCCCTTCACGAGCCGATTAATTTCCTGGCTGGACTGTGGTCCAAGCTTCCGGTAGGTCTCCGAACTCACCACAAAAACAGGGTATTACGCACGAAAGTACATATATTGCTGGTATTACCAGGGATGGATAAAGCCCGATTCGTAACGATCTGACAAAACTATCTGTGCAAAGTTCATTGCGCAGACATCTTCGGGCTTTGTTCACCTTGTCTAATTCTCAATGAAGTGCGTTTTGTGAATTGATTGCAATTCGCGCGCGAAATTCACCAGACTTTGCGAGACTGATGAGAATTAAAGCCCGGTAAGTATAGTGTTTTTTAGCCAAAAGCACAAGCCATCATCGCGGGCCGAAAGCCCGCGATGAGAAACTCTTAGCGAAACTCGTTGGTCTTAACGAGTTTGTGCTGACGAGCGATGTCGATCAGCTTGGGGAGGGTGAAGCCGGAGATCTTGCTGGAGTAGTCAGCATTTCCACCGCTGAAGCGTGCGGAAACGATGGCAGCAACAAGCTTCTCTTTGGAACCGAATTTTTCCTGAACGAAGCTGTTAGCAGCGAGCAGGCGAAGCAACTGAGCGTTGCTCATGTGCGAAACGCGTGCTTCAAAAGCGGCTGCATCTTCGGTTTCTGGACGATCGAGAATCGCAGCAACTTTTTTGGCCAGTTCGGCTTTGGAGCCGTGATCTGCTTTTACACGAGCAAGAGGACTAAGTTTTGACATGGTAGATCTCCCTTTTGTAGGAACCTGCGCATCGTTCTGGCAACGTTTAGGAGTCTGGGAGCACCAACTCTTTTTGGGTTGCAACTGAAACAATCCGCATGGTGCGCGAACTAAAGCCGCGCTATAGCGTTGTTGTGAGCCACGGTACGTGGCACTGTATTAGGTCGCTTGCGCGAGTTTTCGCGTAAATACGACCGGGATGACCTACTAGCAAAGAGATAAGATGAAGGCAAGTCTGCAATCACATAGCACTTATCGTAGTGTTTGGACGTTTATTGTTTTGGCGAGTTTCGGGGTTGTTTTTGCGACCGGCTGTGATTCGCGTAGTCAAGAGTCTGCACAAAATTCTGCGGCGGTAGAAGGAAGTACGGAGCAAGGTAAGTCGGAAAAAGAGCTGGCTGAAGCTGCGCAAAAACAGCCGGCTGACCAGGAACTTCCGCCCGAAGTTGTGTACGAAAAGGGGCCGGCGCCAACGTCTGAAACCGTGTTGGTTCGTGGAAAAAACGTTGAGATTACGCTCGCTGATTATGACCGGGCAATGCATCGCAGTCTGCTTTATGCGCCGCTCAAGAAAGACGGTAGTCGGTATCTTGAAGTTCCGGTGGAACGAACGGCCGCGCCGGAACTGCAGAGTGTTCTGATCGATCATCTGTTGGAAACGCGGGCGATTCGTGAGGAATCCAAAAAGCGCGGTCTCGAATGTTCTGACAGCGACGTCCGCACCATGACCGCCGGTCGCCAGCCACTTTCTAAATATTCTGTGTTGTTTGAGACGGGCGTTGACCTTGAAAAGCATACGGATCGAATGGCTGAGCTGACGGCGTTAAATATGACGCCGGACGATGTTCGGGCGCTGGCATGTGAAGAAGTGCTGTCGAAAAAATTGCAGAACGCGTTGCTTGCAGAGATCAATGAAGCCGAGGTGTGGGCGGCCTATCAGGAAGCACGCGATACGGTCGATTTGTTGGTGGTGGCGATCAATAACTCGCCGTCGTCTGCCGAGATCGATGCGTTTTTGGCGGAAGACGCTGCGCGCACGGAATCACGCATCGATGCTCATTTTGCGAAATATCCGGAGCGCTATATGATTCCGCGTATGGCAAAGTTGACGGTTCTGGCCGCTCCTGCGGGTCAGGGTGGGCCGGAGGTTGTGGATAAGCTGCAGCGCGCTGCGAATCGGCTGAGTAGCGGTGAAGATCCTAAGTCGATTGCAAGTGGGCTGGGGCTGGTGTTGGAGAGCGATGCCGAAATGCAGGCTGGCGAGAATGCGCAGGCCTTTGGGGCAAAAGTGGGTGGAACGGGCTTGATGACCGAGGGAGCGCGCGGTGCCTATACCTGGCGGCTGGAGGGATTTCGCGAAGCCAAGCCGTTGGAGTTAACGCGGCCGTTGCGTCGTGAAATTGCCGCTGAATTGTTGCGTGAATCTGGCGAGTTGGAATCGGTACGCGAGAAGTTGCAGCCGGCGATTGATGCGATGAAAGCGTTAGGACCGCTCAAGAAAAATACGTTGAGCGATGAACAGGTCGAGGCATTGCGCGCTGAGCTTGGCACGCACAACCTGAAGTTGGTGCGGACGACTCCGTTTGCGCGAACGGAACAGGGCTTCATTCCAGGCATTGGGCTTGCGCAAGAAGTGGTGGAAGCCGCGTTTTCGTCGCTGAACGAGAAAAAACCGTCCTTTGATGGAACGGTTTCTTCACGTGAGCGTATTTTCGCATTCCGTCTGGCTGCACGCGAGCGGCCGTCCAAGAGTCAGTATAAGGAAGAGAAAGACAGCTTCCGAAAGAGCTATGTGGAAAAACGTCGGGATCAGGTGATTCCGAGTTTCACGGCCGCACATTATGCGGGTGCAGATCTTATTGTTGATATGCAGCCGCTGCGGATCAAATACGGTATGATTGCGAAATCAAAATAACGATCTATTTACCATGTCAGCAGGTCTGGGGGGCCCGGACAAGTAGCGCGGTGGTTCTGCGGAGTGCGTCGGGCAAAAACAGCTCGATTGGCAACAGCGCGCGTCCGTCCATGTTGTAGGAAAGCGCGGCGACCCACTGACACATGGTTTTATCGAGTGGAAAGGATCCCCACTCGGTAACACCGGGTTTGCCGGAAAAAACGCGGCGCATGCGCATGGTTTCCAGGGCCACGATGTCTTCGGCACGTTGGGCCAGGGGATATTGCATCGAAAAGTGCAATAGCTCACGAAGCGATGCAGGCTCCAGGTTGCGGGCTTTCAGGGTTTCGTACGTTTTTTCGTTTAACTCGCCGTCGGCGTTGGTGTACGGCACGAGCGCGTAGCGGCCGGTGGTTTGTTTTTCAGCGGAATTTTCGGGGATTACGCCTTGGCTAACGGCTTCGCGCAGAAAAAAGTGCACATAAGCAAAGCTATTGTCCTGCACCAGGGCGTGGAGTGGACGATCATGATCGATCGTAAGAGAAAAGACGTTTACAACTTCGCCGATCGAGTCGGATTGCGGCTGTGATGCTTGCATCGTGAACCTCCAAAGTGAGCGCCTTACATGGTGAATATTCGGGCGTAGTCATGCCATAACGAAATGGCATCTGTCAAAGAACGTAGACTTTGGAAGCGATTGAGGAAGAAGAAACTCTGTTAGACGAAGCGGACTTCGCCGGTGGTGACTTCGATGTGTTGGCCACTGTCGAGCTCAACGTAGAGCTGGCCGGCGGGACCAATTCCGCGTGCTGTACCGCGTGTTGTATGGCTGGGGTCGATGCTTTGTTGGAGAAGTTCGACGGTGCGACCATCGCTGCGATCGAGACGGTGAAGGGCTGGTAAGATGGCTGCAAAGCCGGCGTCGCAATAAGTATCGCACGATTTGAGGATTGCGTTGCGGATCGGAACGAGCAGCGAGAGGCGATCGTGTGGCTTGCCGGATTCGATGGCCAGCGTGGTCATGATCGGGCGTAGTTCTTCGGGAACGGCGTCGGCGGTGAGATTTACGTTGATGCCAACGCCGACAACGACAGCGTCGAGTCGCATGCCGGTGGTGGATGCTTCGGTGAGGATTCCGGCGAGTTTGCGAGAGCCAATGTAGAGATCATTGGGCCATTTGAGCCAGATATCGAGGCCGGTCTTAGCGATGAGCGCGTCGCAAATGCCTGCGCCGGCAGCGAGCGTGAGGCCGGACGCCTGGGACAAATCAATGGTGGGGCGCAGGAGCACGGACATGTAGATGTTGGTGTTTTTGGGGGAGTGCCAGGCTCTTCGTTGGCCGCCGGATTGGCGTCGTCCGCGGCCTGCGGTCTGGCTGTCGGCGACCCAGCACGAGCCGTGGGGCGCGCTGCTGTTTTGCAGGGCGAAGGCGTTGGTCGAGTCGATTTCGTCGAAAAACTGGATCGGCGGTATATTATAAGGAAGTAAATGAGTCATCTGGCGGAATTCTCAAAGAACGCGCATCGAGATATCGACGGCGATGGCGGAGTGGGTCAGTGCGCCGACCGAAATGAAGTCCAGGCCAAGATCGCGCAATTCGGGCAGACGTTCGATGGTGATGTTGCCGCTGGCTTCGAGCAAAACGCGGTCGCGTTTGCCACTTTTTTCAACCAGTGCGATCGCTTCGACCATCTGGGCGGTCGACATGTTGTCGAGCATGATGATTTCCGCGCCGGTTTCGAGTGCCTGGCTGAGTTCTTCGAGATTGGTGACTTCGATTTCGACGCGAAGTGTGTGCGGGGCGTGTGCGCGCACGCGATCGAAAGCCTTTTGAATACCACCGGCCGCGGCGATGTGGTTGTCTTTGAGCATGACGCCGGACGCTAAATTGAAGCGGTGGTTTGCACCGCCGCCGCAGCGCACGGCGTATTTGTCGAGCGTGCGCCAGCCTGGCAGGGTTTTGCGCGTGTCGGCGATTTTGGTGTGCACTGCGCCAGCAACTTTGGAAACGCCGAGGGCTTCGACGTAGGATCGCGTAATGGTGGCGACGCCGCTGATGCGTTGCAAAAAGTTAAGGGCAGTGCGTTCGGCGCGCAAAAGTGAAACGGCGTCGCCTTCGAAGCGTGCAAAAACGTCGCCTTTTTTGATTGCATCACCGTCTTTTACCAGAAATGTGCAGGATATTTTGGAATCAACGCGCGCAAATACAGCGCGGACCACATCCAGACCGGCAACGACCAGGTCTTGTTTGGCGATGAATTGAGCCGTGATGGTTTCGCCGGCAAAAAACACCTGTGAGGTGACGTCAAAACCAAGCTCGTCTTCTTCGAGCGCCATGTCGATCAGTCGGGCGATGCGTGGATCGATGAACAGATTCATAAAGCTCTCCAAAATATTTTGATGAAATTTTGACTATATATTGGTGTAGAGATGTTCGGGTTCGAGTCCTAAACGAAGGAGTTTTTCGCTGACGATGCGCATCATGATGCCCGCGCCGCTCAAAAATACAACGGTATCATCGAGCGCCGGGCGATCGTCATCAAACGCATCCTGCACGTAGCGGTAGCCAACTTCGCCGGCGGCGCGCAGATCTTCGGTCAGGTAAATGCGCACGCCGTGCCTGCGCCATTCCTCGATTTCTTCGAGAAATGCAAAATCAGCGCGCGTGGATTCGCCGTAATACAGTGCGATCGAGAGCGGGCGGTTGGCCGGGTGTGCCGCCCAGTAATTCAGCGCGCCGCGCATGGTGGCGATGCCGCTGCCGGTGGTGAACAACAAAACGTGTTTGCCGACGACCTGATCCGCGGGATATCCAGTGCCTTCCGGCTCGCTCACGAGTATTTGAGCGCCCACGGGTAAGTTAGCAATTGTCTG
The DNA here is from genome assembly GCA_040394315.1 of Lujinxingia vulgaris. Lineage (GTDB taxonomy): Bacteria > Myxococcota_A > Bradymonadia > Bradymonadales > Bradymonadaceae > JACCWM01. Next base: position 495 of record JBEBSM010000169.1, on the reverse strand, counting down.
GCCTGCTTCGGAATCCGCGTCGAGCAAAAATTCTAGTTCATCCGTGTTCAATACATCGTGCGGGGCGCTGGCGATTACAAAAAACCGTGGTTTTAGCGCGTCCGTGCTCAGCGTAACGTACTGGCCGGGCCGACGATATTTTGCAAAAAGCGTGTCGCTGACACGAATCGTGAGCTGAATATAACGCGGGCCAGCCGGTGTGATCTGCACGATTTCTGCCGGAAAACGCTCGCGCTCGCAATCAATGCCACACTCGGGCATGGCGGCGGCGACGCGCTCAATATGTTCGGCAATTTCTGGGTCTGTCTGAGTCATTTTGTAGTTTGGTTCGTTGGTTGGACGTTTCTAATAATCCGGAAGTTTTCTCTGGGCACACCCCTAGCGCAAAAGCGTGGGAAACAACAGAGCTGGCTTGCGGAATGACGCGCCTGCGCATTTGTTTTGTACTTTGCGCCGAGCCCTTGCCGCGGTGCCTTGAACAAAACAATCGGAACT
>JBEBSM010000168.1:0-7947 GCA_040394315.1 Lujinxingia vulgaris | reverse complement strand
TGCAGGGCTTGCCAGCGCGACGCTCGGCGCTACCAGAAATCCGGATTTTGAGGGGCTCGTTGAAGACTACAATCTGATCCGCGAGCGGATTGAGCGTGTGATTCCAGGATTTGAGAACTTTAATCAGCGCGTGCGCTCGCCGGGCGGATTTGCGCTTGTGAATGCTGCGCGTGAACGCCGGTTTGAAACAGATACTGGCCGGGCAAATTTTACGGTTCATCCCATGCCGGAAGAGGTTTTAGAACCCGGACAATTGTTGATGATGACGATTCGTAGCCACGATCAGTACAACACAACGGTCTACGGACTTGATGATCGCTATCGTGGCATCAAGCAATTGCGACGGATCGTGTTTTTGAACGCCGACGATGTGCGCGAGCATGGATTTGAAAACGGACAGTTCATCGATCTACACAGCCATTTTGACGGCGAGTTGCGGGTGGCGCCTGGTTTTCAGATTGTTTGTTATGATATGCCGCGTCGTTCGGCTGCGACGTATTTTCCGGAAGCAAACGTGTTGGTTCCACTTGATCATGTAGCGGAACGAAGCAACACGCCGGCCTCAAAATCGGTCGTGATCACGTTGCATCGTCCGCAATGATATTTGCTGATTTAAGTTAGAGCTGTTCGGGCAGGATTTCGGTATCCGGCTGGTCATTTACTTCTCGAACCGCCGGTCCCTCGTGTGTTTGTGGTGTTTGTTGCTGCAGGCTCTGCTCATAGACCTGCTCAGACATGGCTTTGGCCTGCGCTTTGATGTTTTTTGCCATTTCTGGCTGGATGCGACTGATCAGCTCCATCTCGATTTCATCGCTTCGCTGCGCAGTTCTCTGCCCAGCGGTTTCTTTTTCAGCCACGATTTGCAGGTTGCAGCGTTGGTCGCCTAGCGCCATGCCCTGCGCGATAAAGCGCGAGCGAGCGGCCTGGGCGTCCTCTTTCCACTGCATTTCGACAATCAAACCTTCCTGATCGTAGACCTGGGTTGTGTATCCTCGTTTGATGAGTATTTCCTCGGCGACTGGCAGGACGGCCTGACAGCTCATTTCGTACACGTGGGCGTTGATCCCCCGCGCGATCGCAACCTTATAGGCTTCTTGCTGGGCATGGCTGGCGCGTTTTTGCTCGGCCGTCGCACAGGCAAAAAGCATGGTAGTCATAAGCAAGGTCATCAAGATCTTGCCAGCGTTTCGATAGGCAGCACCGTCAAAATTTATGCTAAATTTCATCATAATACCCGTAGGAAAAGATACGAATCTCTCGGCATCGTAATCGCGAAGTGTTGGAAATGTGGCCCATAGAACCGGCCAGCATGACCCATCGCAGGTTGCCGAGACGAGAAAAACGCCTTTTTGATAGCAAGCCTCCCATCAAACTTGTGGTGAGGTTCTTCCCATCAATTAGAGCGTGCATACTTTGCATTACACCGACATAAACACGCTTGTTTGCAGTAACTTACAGGCTATTGGGTTGCCGTTCTTAGCTCATTTGCAACACGTCTTTTTCATGCCAAAGGCGTGTTGTACTGACAATCGTATGAACCGCTTTCAAGATTCCAACCCCCGCCGAAGCAACACCAGCCGCGATGTTTCACAGCCGCTGGAACTCCAAAAACCACAGACTGGCGTATGATTCGGGATCATTCATATTGCCTGGTCACATGAACTTGCCGTTTACTTTTTGAAACTGGATTGCTCATGACAGAAATCTCTGAAAACCCCGAAATGATTCCTCCCCAAAGACCCAATCTGCGCAGAGATTTGAGCCTGCCCATGTTGTCCGAAGGCGCCCTGAATATCTCTGCTGACATCGACGCTACCAGCGCGTATTTGATGCGTCTAAATTACATCGCGCCGTTGCCCGCCGAGCAACAACAAGCGCTGGCCGAACGCTACGTCACGTATCAGGATGTCGAAGCCGGAAAAATGCTGATCCTGACCAACCTGAGACTCGTTGTAAAACTTGCACGCGAATACTCTCGTCGATGGAGTAATTTGCTCGACCTCATTCAGGAAGGAAATGTCGGGCTGGCCGAAGCGCTCAAACGCTACGATCCCTATCGCGGCGTAAAGTTCACCAGTTATGCGCAGTACTGGATTCGCGCTATGATCTTGAATTACTTGATGAATCACATTCATCCAGTCAAAATCGGCAGTTCGCGAGCGGGGCGAAAGCTCTTCTATAATTTAAAGAAAGCTCGCCGAGACCTGATCAAGCAAGGTCATGCCAAACCCACGCCCGCGCTGATCGCGAAATACCTGGATGTCGACGAGCAAGAAGTTATTCGCGTCGCTGCACAGCTCGATGCACCGCCTGTACGATTGGATGCCGAAGCGCCCGGATACGAAAACGCCACGATCGGCGAACGAATGGTCGCAGACACACCCAACCCCGAAGAAGCGGCCGCAGAACAAGACCTCGCGCACAGACTTCGGACTGCGATCGATGCTTTTGGAAAAAGTATTCAGCCGGACCGCAAACGAGCGATCTGGTTTGAGCGCATGATTCACGAAGAACCCAAAACACTCGTTACGCTCGGCGAGGAATGGGAAGTTTCTAAGGAACGGATTCGCCAGGTTGAAGTGCAAATTCGCGAAGAGTTTCGACTATATCTCATCGAAACGCTCGGTGAGTCCATTCAACTCGAATTTCTCGAGGCCATGTAAGACTTCTGTGCGACGCGCGCGTCCTTAGCTCCGCCCAAACCGTGAAATGTGTGGTGTGCCCAACAACTATCAGTAGCGTGCCACACATTTCACTGTTAACTATTGTATTCAGGTGGTCTGTCTCTTGTGGTTAACACGGGAACAGACATTTTTTGGCAGGAATACAACTGGCTGCAAAGCGGCGATGCGAAGTGTGGAAAACGAATGAAAAACAGTAGTTTATGGCTGATGATTGTTGGAACAGCACTGTGCCTCGGAGCATGTAAGAGCGCGCCGGAAACAATGCAGGACACACAAGAAAGTGCAGCTAGTCTGCAAGCATCTTCCGAGCTTGAGCCGATTGACGGCGATTCTGTCGAACCTGAACAGAAAGCATCCAAAGTAGTCATGTGGGTTTACAAAAACCACGACTCCTGGAGCAAGGTTATCACGACCGCCACGCTTGATATTCGTGGGGAGGAAACCGATTCGAGCCGTTGCCAGGGCGCAGCCGACGTTCAACATGTCGGTCAGTGCGTAAATTGGAGCCTGAGTGTGCCGTGTGAAACCGAAGGTGAAAAATGGCTTTACGGCGAGAAAGCGCAACCAAACGGTTCGATTTGTAGGGCAAAAAGCGGAGAGTGGGCAATAAAATCGCCGCAATCCTTTCAGGACCGCGGCGATTGCCAGCTCAAAGTTCTTAATACCGACGGTGCGGCCGAACAAGTCGACCCAACCTTTAGAATCGATTGCAGCTGGTTGTCCGAAGATCGCATGAAGAAAGGATCTTCCACGTTCTCATTCGGACCCGTGCATCAATAAAGTTCGTTCAGCGCAGCCTGTGCCCATTCTTCGAGCATGCCGAGCTCAAACGCCAGGTGCAAAATTGTGTAGCGATTGCGGATATCTTTTGAGTCCGTAATTGCTGCCAATGCGCGCTCGCGATCGACGTTCAGCTCCGAATAACGCACAGGACATTTCGCTTCGAGAAGCTCTGCTTCCAGCGAGTTTTTCGTGCGAAGCGTACGCGATACACTACCAACGACTTTATCCCAGTCATTTACGAGAAGTGTCAAACGCGCGCGCAAAACGTCCGCGGACGGATAAGCCTGCTCGGCATGCTTAACGACCGCATCGAACAGCGAACCGAAGCGCTCAACAAGTGACGCGCGGTATTCCGGCCAGGATTGCAGACGGTCCACACAAGCATCGATGTCGATGTCAGTCGGCTTAAGCGCCATGAGCCGCTCGTACAAAAACGCGGTCGTCAATGTTCCAACGCCGACCTGACAACCATGAAAATCCGTTGGCAGATCATACGCGATTCCCGTCATGTCGATGAAATGACTGATCAAGTGCTCGCCGCCAGACGCCGGACTCGACGAACCAGCAACGCTCATTGCAAGACCAGAAAGCATCAGCGAATTGATCAGGCCACCGATCGCATCACGATCACGTGCCGGCAATTTGGGCGCAACACCCTCAAGCATGGCAGCGCCGGTTTCGATGATCGCCATCGCATCATCGGAGTGAAACGAATCATTCAAGCATGCCGAAAGCTGCCAGTCCGCGTTTGAAACAGGCTTGGACATCAAGTCGCCAAGACCGCTGCAGATCATGCGGTAGGGCGATTCTGCCATCACATCCAGATCTGCGATAACGACGACAGGCGCGCGGGCCGGCACGGTGGTTTTAACGCCATCGGACAAAACGGCCGCGATCCCGGAAGTATATCCGTTCATGCTGGGCGCCGTTCCAACACACGCCATAGGCATTTCAACGCGATGACATGCCAACTTCACGATGTCATTGATCGTACCGCTGCCGACCGCAATTCCAGCAACACAGCCGCTGGCTTTGAGGAAATCTTCAAACGCGAGAACGGCTGCGTCATCGCACATCGGAGTGTCTGCCGGATTCGGTGCGACTACGTCGTAACGAGTCCACGCCTGGCCGGCATTATCAAGAACTTCAGCCAGCCGCTTTCCAGCAACTTTCCAGGTATTATCATCGACTGCAACCAGCCAGTTTCCTGCCGGCAAATTACTGGATAAAGCCGAAAATCCGCGTTGGATCGCGTCGTAATCGACAATGATCGCTCGCGTATCGAGTTTATCTTCAAATTTGGCGAGCAGGTGAGCAACAACATCGGACATCGGAAAATACTCGAGCTAGTAGAGCTGTTTAACTACATTATCAACTGAACGATTACACCGATAATACAGCAACCAAAAAGAACGGCTAAAATGCCACCGCCGATTATCAGCATCTTTTTGTTCTTCTCGATAAACGATTCCTCGCCGGCACCATCGTTGCTACCGGGAAAATTCGTCTGCATCGAGGACTGCTGCATCGGAGTAACAGACTGCTCGAAAGGGTTCATCGATGGCTGTTCGAACGGATCGTGCACGGAAGGCGTCGAAGAAAGACCGTCTAAGACGTCGTTTTTCGGCTCCATGTTTCCGAATCCAAAGGAGTCTCCAAGGGGCGCCTGAGCGGCAAACTGCTCGGCTTCGGCTCCAACCTCAGAATCTGGATCTAGCGTATCGGACAGCGCCGGATTACCACCAACTGATGGCAAAATCTCGGTGCGACCAAGTTCATCAACCGGCTCCGCTGCCTGAGCAGCGCGCTGTTGACCAGCTTCCGCGATCGCTTTTTGAAGGTCTTCGGGCGACAACGAAAAGCCCATCATGGTCTTTTGGTTTGTAGCCGGTTCGATTTTATGGCCGCAGTGTCCGCAATGAACGGCTTCGTCGGCGACGGACTTTCCACAATTTGGACAAGAAATCATCAGTACAACCTCAAGATGAGGATTTCAGTGAACATCAGAAACACAACGCGCGCTAATTTGCATCAGCGCGCGTCGGTTGTCTAGACCGGATACTCAATCGTGTTATGTATTGAAGCGAATTGTTCTTACTTTACATGAAAATCAGAGACTTAAACCGACGTTTTCGGCTTATGAACAGCTATAGTTCGTAAGGAAAATCTGCGAGTTATTGTTCTCGTTACATTCATTGCGTGTGCCCTGGCGTGTGCCATTGAGATCGTCTGCAACTGCGACGAGATCATAAGGGCCGCCAACTGGAATGGTCACGTTCAGATCAACGCGCTCCGATTCACCGGGCTCAAGCGCGGCGAGTGTTTTGCCCTGACCAAGATAATGGCTGACGCCGCCCTTTATTGCGTAAAAACTAACGGGTACGCCTGCTTCCGTTCGTACAGCACCGCTGTTGGTTACCCAGACACGTACGTCTCCGGTGCATCCGTCAAATGCGGTTGAACCGAGTTCTGCACGCAGGTCGGGTGCGCCTTTGGGCATAACCGGATTGAGCTGATTGAGGCGATACGTGTTGTGATCAACCCAGCTCTGACCGGGTTGTGCAGGGATCGTGCCGTTATCTTCTACGTTGTTGATGCTGTACGCGTGCTGATTCCAGATCTTACGGGTTGCAACCCATTTGTTGTTTTTATCACCAAAAACACGGAGACCAGAAAAGCCCGGAACACATCCGGCCAGCTTGTCGCCGCACTCGAAATCGTTGGTTGCCACAACAATGTTCGCAGCACCGTCGTTATTTACGTCGACAATAACCGGATATTCCGTCGCGGTGTAGGAAGTATTGGGTGCAATGAAGATTACAGCACCGGTTTTTCCGTCAAAAACACGCAGGTACAGTTCGTCGTTGTAAACAACTTCTGCTTTTCCATCGCCGTCGAAATCAAACACGCTCGAGCCGGTCATGCTACTGGAAACGTCCTGGGTTTCGGCTTCCCACAGTTTAACCTGTGCGAACGTCGGCGTTTTGCTGTGTCCTGGCGTGCGAATATCAACTTTCAGCGCATAATAACGGCTGCTACCTGCGATGCCGATCTCCGGATAACCATCACCATCAAAGTCAGCGATCGTCGGCGGTCCAATGCGACCACTTCCTGGGATATCAATCGGTCCCCACAAAAGTTTACCGGTTTGACCGTCCTGAATACGCACTTTTCCGCGCGAAGCGATGACGACTTCCGGAAAACCATCGTTGTTGAAATCACCAATGGCCGGATAGCCATCAGGCAAACCAACGGGCGATTCCCACAACAGTTTGCCGTCATGCGTGTACGCTGCGCGACCCGTAACAACTTCTTGGGTATATCGATTGGTAATCGGATTACGCTTCACATCCAGATCGGCAACAACGCTCAGCATACCGGCATAAAACAGGGTCGTCGGCGGTGTTCCGTAGTTTCCGCCCGATACACCCGCCCAGTTTACTCCGTGCCCCGCAGCGCCCGTCTGTCCGGCTACGTCCTGTCCTTTCCACTTCAGGTTACCCTGATTATCGTAAACATAGCTTCCAACGATAATCTCAGGTTGGCCATCGCCATCGAGATCTGCAATCGAAGGTCCACCGTACCAGAACTCAAACTGACCCGGACCTTCGCTGGTTTTCCACAGCATTTTCCCGTCATGCGTAATCGCAGCGATTCCACTCAACGTTGGCGCCGTATCGCTAAAAAGTCCTACAATGATCTCAGGCTTGCCATTACCGTTGATGTCACCAACGGCGATATTGCCCGCAGGCTGCACACCCTGACGACTGGTCAAACCGAGTTCGGTATGCCCAACGCTCCACAACAATTTGGAGCCGTCGCCGGATACCGCGCGCAGTACGCCAAAACGCAACTCGTCGTGGGAGCCCGCCTTATTATTCGTTGAAAACGTCGTATAGATAACGTCCGGCAGATTATCGCCATCCAAATCTGCGACAACCGGCGTCATCATCACCTGGCTTATCGGCTCGTTGGTCGTCGGATGCTTCGCATAGCGATGCGTTCCCTTGATCTTATACTCCCACTTCAATTCGGGGGTAAAAGGCTCCGGACTTGCGACATATTTACAGGTGGAATCAAACGGCAGTCCATCACGACGCGTCTGGTTGGGATCAATCGGATCGTTATCTTCGCACAGATCGCCCACGCCGTTATTATCGGCATCAGCCTGATCTGGATTAGAGATGTCAGGACAGTTGTCATGATCGTCCGGAATTCCGTCGCCATCGCTATCGGTCTGACACTTATTATAATAGCAGACCAAACCGATCTGACATTCTTCGGTCGCCGTGCAAGCGCCGCCCGGTCCAACAGGATCTTTCACATCGCAAACATCGCCCACGCCGTTATTATTACTATCAAGCTGATCCGGATTCGCGACGTTCGGACAATTATCCTGTTCGTCCGGGAATCCATCGCCGTCACTATCGAGCTGACAGGTTCCTTCATAACAGGCCAATCCCGACTGACACTGCGTCGT
>JBEBSM010000167.1:0-8021 GCA_040394315.1 Lujinxingia vulgaris | reverse complement strand
CGGGCGAGTACACTGCGGCGGGTTCCGAGAATGGTCTCGGCGAGCAAAATAAGTGTGATCAAGAACAAGAACTTCGACCATAGGTTCACACGTCGCTGGCCCGAAGGCGGCGCTTTTCCACCCGACGCAATCAAACCGTCGGCCGCCTGCGCACCCGTTCCACCACCCGTCCAGGCGTCCAACGCATTGTCCGGCAACAACCGCAAATCCGAACTTCGCGCGTCCACATTCACCGCCAGCATCAACTGCTCAAGATGATTGCGCGGCGCACTTTTCTCGTCGCTATCCGCCCACACCTCGTAATACCCGACGCGCTCCGGCACGAACACAACCTCACCGTCCGTCGGCTCCAAAACCAGCCGGCTTTTCTCCGACCCAACACCCGGCGCATGAACGATCACCCGATCTTGCACAAGTCCCGCAACTTCGAGCCGCACAGGAGATCCCGCCACACGACGCGTCGCACCACGCGATGCCGAACGCCGCGCCAGATACATCATCGAACGATGCATCAACGGCAAATACGCCGTCCGAATCGGAAAGTCCGTCCAATCCAGATCCAGACTCGTCGTCAGCAACATCACGCGCCCCTGCCCAACCGGACGCTCCAACAACGCCGGCGCATTGTCCTGAAACGACAACAAAACCGACGACTGTTCATCCGTCGACGACGGATCGAGCAACATATAACTAAAGGCCTGAACCGATTGCACCGACGTCCCACCAGGCAACGAAAACACCCGAAAAATAGGATGCTGACGACGCACATTCCCAAACCGCGTCGTCTTCACCGGCGCATCCGGATCGTCACGTTCCGCCAGCAGTTTTAGCCCGCGAAGCGGCCGCGGCAACAACCCACCAAGCTGCTGATTATAAACCGCCGGATCAACCTGCGATCCAAGGCCAATAAACAATCCGCCACCGCCATCCACAAAATCCGTCAGATTCGAAACACTGCTCTGCGACAACCGCGCCACGTTCGCCAGCACGACCACATCAAAATTCGCCAGATCGCGATTATCAAGACCATCCACCGTCGTGATCGTCGGCTGAACCGGACTCTCGATCCCACGCCCCGGCCTGAGCGCACGCATCAAGAAAAACAACTCGTCGTTCTGCGCCACGCTACTCGGCTCACCGTTCACCAACAAAGCCCGTACTTGCTCACGCGGCTGAATCGTAAAATGCCACGTATTATCAAGCGCATAACGATCCACATCGACCAACTCTACCGAACATTTCTGCGTGCCCGTCGCGTCGATTCGATGCCGAAAAGTACTCGTCACCGATTTCCCGGCCGGCACATCGACAATCTCCGTCGCCACAATCGAATCGCCGATCTTCAAATTCAACTGCGCCCGTTTCACATCCGCGCCCGAAAAATTACGAATCGCCGCGTCGATCTTCCACGTCCGCTCTTGCGAAGAACCTTCCTGCTCGTATTCAACACCCACAACCGCCAGGTTTTTCACCGATTCTTCGCCACGACCGCGCACCGACACACGCTCAATCGCATACGGAACCGTACTATCCGGCCGCGCACCTTCCGCAAGCGTCCCCTGGCTAAAATCACTAATCACCACAATCCGCTGATTCGGAAGCTGCGAGCTCGCCAAAATATCAGCCGCCATCTTCAAGCCACTATCCAGCGTCCCCGGCTTATGCGACGGCGAAACCTGCGCCAGCACTTTTCGCGCCTCCGCATGTTCCGTACTCAACCGAGGCATCAACGCATCGGAATCCGTCGTCGAAACCAGCGCCACCTCATCCCACGGCCGCAATTTCCCGATCTGTTCATTCAAAGTACGTTGCGCGCGCGGCCACCAATCGCCGTACGTCATCGTCGCGCCCGTCTCGACCACAAACACCACGGCCGTCGGCATCCGCTCTTCCGCCGTAATCCCAGAACTACTCAGCACATACGGCTTCGCCAGCGCAACCGCCAGAAAAGCAACCGCCAGCACACGCAACGCCAGCAAAACCCACTGCCGGATCTTAATACTTCGCGCGATTTTCTGATTGGATTTTTGCAACAATTTCAGCGCCGGAAACGGCCGCTTCACCGCTTTCCGACGATTGATCAGATGCACGATAATCGGCACCGCACCCGCCAGAAGTCCGATCAAAAACAGAGGCTCTAAAAAACTCAACGCTGCCTCCTCAAAAACCGCAAACAAACTTCCTCAATCGGCTCTTCGGTCAAAAACCGAAAATATCCGATGTCGCCTTCTTCCGCCGCGCCCTGCAACCAGCTCAAATGCTCGTCCATGCTGGCCTTATACCGATCCCGCAAATCGTCCGCATCCACCAACAAGTCGCCTTCGCCTTCCAAACCCTCAAACAACGAAAGCCCTTCATACGGAAGATCCAGTTCCGCACGATCCACGACATGAAAAAGCACGACATCATGCCGACGCTGCCGCAAAACCCTCAAGAAACCCATCATTTCCGGATCTGCATCGAGCAAATCGCTAAAAATCAGAATCAAACTACGCCGCGACGCCCGTTCCGCCACCGTCTGCAGCGCACCTTGCAAGTCCGTTTCACCCGAACCCTTCAAATTATCCAACAAATGCAGCACGTCATCGAGATGATTTGTTTTCGAGCTAGCCGGCAAAAAATCACGCGACGACGCATCAAAACCCATCGCCCCAACCGCATCACCCTGCCGCATAAACAAATACGACAACGCCGCCGCAACATACGAAACGTACGTCATCTTCGTGAGCGGCGCGTCTTCGCTCTGAAAATTCATCGACCCCGAACCGTCCACGATCATATACGCATTCAGATTCGTTTCATCTTCATACTGCTTGACGTAATACTTGTCGGATTTTGCAAAAACCTTCCAATCGACGTTTTTTAACTCATGCCCCGCGCTGTACTCGATGTACTCGGCAAATTCCACCGACCCACCACGATGCGGCGACCGATGCATACCCGACAAGATCCCTTCGACAAGCGTGCGCGCACGAATCTGCATGCTGCCAAGCTTCTGCAGCACGGCCGGATCGATATATGTCTCACGAAGACTCATATTCACGACTGGATTGTAGGCGGTTAGTTTTTCAGGCGAGTAACTTTTCGACGATGGTGTCGCTGGTGATGCGCTGGGCTTCGGCCTGGAAATTGGTCAAAAGGCGATGACGCAAAATCGGCTTCGCAAGTGCTTTGATATCGTCGATACTCACCGTCAACCGACCATTCAAAAGCGCCCGCGCCTTGCCACTCAATATCAAATATTGACTCGCCCGCGGACCTGCACCCCAACTCAAATACGATTTCACATAATCCGGCGCCGTCGGATCTGCCGGACGCGTTTTCCGCACCAACTCCACCGCATAACGCACGACCTCATCGCTCACCGGCACACGCAAAACCAGATCTTGAAGTTTCAGAATCGTCTCCGCGTCCAAAACCTTCTCGAGCGGCTCTTTATGACTTCCCACCGTATGTTTCGCGATCAGCAATTCATCCTCAAACTCCGGATAATCGACGTTCAAATGAAACATAAAACGGTCGAGCTGCGCTTCCGGCAACGGATACGTCCCTTCCTGCTCAATCGGGTTTTGCGTCGCAAAAACCAGAAACGGCAATTGCAGATCATACGTCTTTCCACCCGCCGAAACCTTATACTCCTGCATAGACTGCAAAAGTGCCGCCTGCGTTTTCGGCGGCGTTCGGTTGATCTCATCCGCTAACAAAAGATTCGTAAAAACCGGTCCTTTGATGAACTTAAAAAACCGTTTTCCCGTCGCGTGATCTTCTTCCAGAATATCCGTACCTGTAATATCCGCAGGCATCAGATCTGGTGTGAACTGAATCCGGTTAAATTCCAGATTCAACACTTCAGAAAGCGTCGAAATCAACGAAGTTTTCGCAAGTCCAGGCACACCCATCAACAGACAATGCCCGCGCGCAAACAACGCGATCAACAAATGCTCGATCAAAGCATCCTGGCCATAGATACGCTTACGCACCTGAGCAATGATCGCATCTTTGGCCTGCGCCATCTGCTCAACGCCCGCAATATCTGGATCTGTACCGGCAGGCTCGGGATTCGGAGTGATTTCAGTAGCCATAAGCTCATTGTAGTTTGGGTAAATTAGACGATAACGAGACCTCCACCGGATAAACAATCGGTCAGGCCCAAAACGTGCGTCTACAACACCGGGGATGCCGTAAATACTTCCCAAGTGCTATCTAAACAAACATCGCGCACGCTCCGTTCATACCGTGCTGCGCAATTCGGCGCCACGTGATTTCGCAAAAACCACGCATCACATCAACGAGATGCGCGCACTCACAAACCGTCCGTCCACCCAATCTGAAAATTTTAATCCGATCTTATACGTGCGACGCAGCTTCGCAATAGTTCGAAGACACTTCTGCCTCTCGATCTCTGCGCAAATGAAGACGAAGATTATGCTCGTAAATCGGCGCCAACAAAGCGCGGCGAGCTTCCATGTCGTGGAAGTTCGTACCCACGCCGTCGGCTAAGATGGTTGCAACGACCTGGACAAGAAGCTGCTGACCTTTTTGCTGACGGTCATCAATCTCACGTCGTTGCAGCTCAAAAAGTCGCTCCATCATACACGCATCGTCAACGAACGAATGATATTGCTCGACTGCGTTCTTCCATAAAGCTTCCAAATGCATGGTTTCATGGTCGAACGTAATCGCGCGATGAACCTGAGAAGCCAGGGCGTGATCCCCCAGATCAGTCGCTACCTGCTTCACTTGAGAAAGCGCAAAAATACGGCGCGCCGAGGAAAAATCGTGCAAACGAATCTTAGCTGAACTTTGGGCTACTTGGGACATGTCGACCTCACGCACAAACAAACACTATGCTGAATCACATGCCGAAACTACACGTGCCGGAACCAACCCGGAACGAACGGCATCAAAATCTGGAATGGCCATACTTTTAACACCAATTCCAGATTTTGCAACCAATTCTTTCACGAATACACGATTTTTATTATGCCGTGAGCGGAAATTTCCCGGATTTGGTCCTTTTCGCCCGAAAGCCGCTCGAACTACAATGCTTTGCGTTCGATACAAGCCGCGACATAGCTCCGAAACAACGGATGCGCTGCAACCGGCCGGCTCTGAAACTCAGGATGCGCCTGACATCCAATGAACCAGGGATGATCCGACAGCTCGATCATCTCGACCAGCACGCCATCCGGACTCGTTGCACTGACAACCAGACCGTTCTCGGTCAACACTTCGCGGTACGCATTATTAACTTCGTACCGATGACGATGACGCTCCGAAACTTCGCTCGAATTATAGATCTCCGCCGCACGCGTTCCCGGAACCAGGTGACTGATATACGCGCCCAGCCGCATCGAACCACCACGCAGCACGACCTTTTTCTGATCTGCCATCAGGCTGATCACCGGATCGATTGCCTTTTCGTCAAACTCTACACTGTTTGCACTCGGCAATCCGCAGACATTGCGCGCATACTCCAAAACCGCGAGCTGCATACCAAGACAGATCCCAAAAAACGGCATTTTTTCTTCACGCGCATACTGGATCGCCAAAATTTTGCCACTGATCCCACGCTTTCCAAAACCGCCTGGCACCAAAACACCCTGACAATCCGCCAGACGTTCCGCGCAAACATTCAAGCTCGTCAGCTCTTCCGAGTCCACCAACTCAACTTCCACACGCGCATTATTGGCAATGCCGCTGTGCAAAAGCGCTTCCGACAACGATTTATAACTATCCGCCAGCTCAACATACTTGCCGACCAGCGCGATCTTCACCGTTTTCGCCGGATTTTTGATCCGATCAACAATCCGACGCCACTCATTCAAATCCGCTGCACGCGACCAGATATTGAGCGCATCCGAAAGCTCGTTATCAATACCCTGCTCCGCCAAAAGCAACGGCAACTCATAAATCGTCGCCGCATCCCGCGCCGTAATTACGCGTGATTGCTGCACATTACAAAACAGCGACAGCTTACGCTTAATATCTTCCGGCAAATCGCGCTCAGAACGACAAACCAAGAAATCAGGCTGAATCCCGATCTCGCGCAACGCCTTCACCGAATGCTGCGTCGGCTTGGTTTTCACTTCGTCCGCCGTCGCAATATACGGCACCAACGTCACATGCAAAAACACCGCATTTTGACGCCCCAGCTCAATCCCGAGCTGACGAATCGCCTCCAAGTGCGGCAGCGATTCAATATCACCAACCGTCCCACCGATCTCCACAAACACCAGATCTGCACCGTCGGCCGCACGCAAAACACGCGATTTGATCTCATCCGTAATATGCGGAATCACCTGAACCGTCGCGCCTTTATATCCCCCCTCACGCTCGCGCGTAATCACAGCTTCGTACACCTGACCGGTCGTAAAGTTATTATTACGACTCATCTTTGCACTGGTAAATCGCTCGTAATGACCAAGATCCAGATCGGTTTCTGCACCGTCATCCGTCACAAAGACTTCGCCATGCTGAAACGGACTCATCGTTCCCGGATCTACGTTGATATACGGATCAAGCTTGACGAAAGTTACCTTCAGCCCGCGATTTTCCATCAACGCACCGACCGCTGATGCCGTAATTCCCTTACCCAGGCTCGATAGAACACCACCCGTAATAAAGACGAATTTTGTCTTCTGCTGTTTCGTCATACTGCTTCTCACCAAGTTTCGCGTTCATTTCAAACGCAATTACACCCACAACCTACTTGGCCATGAGAACACTAACAATTACAACACGTTACCACGAAAGAATGGCACGCGTTCACAATGAAATTTTGGGGGGGATAGGAATCCGGAGCCGCCGGAACGCGACTATAGAGCCGGCATCGGTTCTTGGCAACCGACGCCGACTCTATTTTTAAATCCGGATCATTTTACAGGGGAGCACAACGAATTTTCTACAATCTCGGTTATTTCGCGTCCGATCCGACCGTCACAAGCATCATATCACGCGTACTTCCGCGCTCTTTACCCAGCAAAAATTGATCATCGCGCCCACCCAACACGATCATCCCCGAATACTCTTCTTTCGATCCCCCTAACTGCACTCGCCAACCCGCCTTATAATCAAACAAAAACGCCGGCCCATTATTCGTCACAAAAAGCAGCCGCCGATCTCCCGGAAGCCACGTCGTCGAGCCAACGCCAGATATCGTCAACAACGGCTCACCATCCACCCCTAACTCCTGCACATAAGTCAGCCCTCGAGCCAACTCAAGCGGCTTCGGATAACCCGTATGCAACCGAATCGAAAAATATTTTCCATCCGGAGAAACCGCGACCGACCGCCACGTAATATCCTCTGTACCCGGCGGCGCACTAAACCGATGGTCAATACGCTGCCCATTCCGATAACACGTCACCATCACATCGCCGCCCTCATACAACGTGTCCGGATCATTACTACAAATCACCGCCAGATCATGCGACACAACCGGATCCATAAACCGCCCATTGGCCACAACTGTCCGCTCCATCGTCCCAAGATCAACACGCACGATCTCCCCATAGATATCCCGCTCAGTCTGATTCCCCGAAAAAGACATACTCCGAACTTCCCCCTGACGTCCCAACAACGCACTTTTCCCATCCTTCGAAACGCTCAAAATCGAATCACAATCCGAAAACGTAATCGCCTGCGCCCCACCACCACCTCGCCAATCCAAACGCGTCAATTCACACGGAAAATAGTCCACTTTCGATTCTTGCGCAAAGAACAACAAATCATGGAGCCCGTTCTTCGTCGCATCACGCTTTACCTCACGTTGATGATGAAACCTGCGACCGGCCGGCCCCATTTTCGACCACCAGTACATCGTCGACTGCCCCACAAATCGTGAATCCGTAACTCCTTTTCCTTCCGCAAAAACCCGATCCGTATCAAGCTCAACGACCTGAAACTCCCGCCTATCATTAGCCAGTATCGCAACCGTCCCATCCGGCGAAAGCCTGGTATAACCCATCGCCCCGCCCTGATACGCCTCCGCCACCCGCCTGGTTTTTGGTTTTCCCGGA
>JBEBSM010000166.1:0-8025 GCA_040394315.1 Lujinxingia vulgaris | reverse complement strand
GTCATCGATCCGGCCGTTTTGATTGGCGAAATAGACGCTCTGAGTGCGCGAAAACTCAATATCTCGCCGCAACAGCTTCGTATCGCTCCCAACGCAAGTGTCGTGATGGCGTATCATCGCGCGATTGATACCGCGCGGGAATCTGCACTTGGCGAACAGAAAATCGGCACAACCGGACGTGGAATCGGTCCTTGTTATGAAGATCGGGTAGGGCGTCGTGCTATTTTTATGGGAGATTTGCTCGATGAGGCAACTTTACGGGCCAAAATCGAGGAAAATCTGGTCGAAAAGAATCAGCTATTGGCTCTGTACAACTCGCCGCTGTATACTGTGGAGCAATTGTTGTCTGAATTACTGCCGCTCGGGAAACGACTGGCGCCGTATATTATGGAGGTCAGTAATTATCTTCATGAAAAAATAGGTGCCGGAAAAACGATTCTTTTTGAGGGCGCGCAGGGAACCATGCTTGATATTGGGCTGGGAACGTATCCGTTCGTGACTTCCAGTCATACCACCGTCGGCGGTGTCTGTGTGGCGACCGGAACTGCTCCTGCGGTACTTGACGAAGTGATTGGTATCACCAAAGCTTATTGCACGCGGGTTGGGAGCGGACCGTTTCCAACGGAATTGCAAGATGAAGTCGGCGAGCGTTTGCGCGCATCGGGTCACGAGTTTGGAAGTACGACAGGACGGCCACGCCGTTGTGGCTGGATTGATGCAGTCATGCTTCGTTATGCCGTGCGCGTGAATGGTTTTACCGGTATCGTTGTTACCAAGCTAGATGTATTGTCGGGTTTGGACGAAGTTAGGATTTGTGTCGCGTACCGCGGTGCAGATGGCCAACTTTGGGACGAGCCGCCGATGCAAGCCAGCGAACTCGAGACGGTTGTTCCGGTTTACGAGACTTTGCCCGGCTGGACCGAAGATATTTCTTCTGTCCGCAGCTTTGAAAATTTACCAGAAGCGGCGCAGAACTTTTTGCGACGCCTGGAAGAGTTGCTCACTGTCCCCGCGATTATGGTATCGGTGGGCGCTCGACGTGATGAAACGATTGTACGAAAAAATATCTTTTGACAGCCGCATTTGTTGGCGGCCCGGGATGAAACATGACATCGGATAACAAGAAGAAGCAGCGCGAAGCATCGGGCACAGACACAGAAGAACATCTCTTCGACGAGTGGCCCGATAGCCCGGATGAGGAATCTGGTTTCCGCAAGGCTGTGGAAGGTTTTGTGCCAGACATTTTCAAGCGCAGCCTGACCTCGGGTCTTGGCAGCCTTTTCATGAGCGATGACGGTTTGCGTTCGTTGGTGGCCGACAAAAAACTTCCAAAAGAAGCGGTCGGTTATTTGATTGGCCAGGCAGACGCCACCAAACGCGAGTTTATGCGGATTGTTTCGCGTGAAATTCGCGAGTTTTTGGAAACCATGGATTTTGGCGGGGAACTCACCAAAATTCTGACCAGTATTTCGTTTGAAATCCGGACGGAAGTGCGTTTCATCCCCAACGATGCCGCCGTAAAACCCAACGTGCGCAATCGGGTGAAGGTCAAAAAGACGCGTAAAAACGAAGATGGCGAGGAAGTCGAAGAGGTTGAGGAGTTTTCCAGCGAAACTTCACCAGATGCGCCGTCAAAACGTCTGTGGCCTCGCCGAAAAAATGCTGAATCGGCAGCGGAGCCTGCGGAAGAAAAAACCGAGCCCCCTGCATCAAAAGGGAAATAATCGGTTGGCGCTAAAACGCCGCTGTATTTAGCGTTTAGCGACTAATTTGAATGGATTCGATAACCGGCGGCTGAATTGGCCGGTTTTGTGCGTCGGTTGGCGTGTGGGCAAGTGCCTCGACGACATTCAGATTCCCGCATTTCCCGAACACACTGTGTCGGTCATCGAGATGTGGTGCGGCGGCCAACATGATGAAAAATTGGCTTCCGCCGGTATTGGGGCCGCGGTTTGCCATGCTGAGAACGCCGGGTGCGTTATGGCGAAGCTCGGGATGAAACTCGTCGGGAATTTCATAACCAGGGCCGCCATGTCCGGTTCCTCTGCGGTCGCCGCCCTGCACCATAAAACCGGGGATTACGCGGTGGAAAATGGCGCTGTCGTAGTAGGGCGTGCCGGCTTCGGCAGTATAGGATTGTGGGTCGGTCCATGCCTTTTTGCCACGTGCCAGGCCCACAAAGTTCGCGACCGTTCGCGGGGCCAGCTTTTCGGCCAGCTCACAACGGATCACACCGCTCGTCGTGTGAATACTCGCAATCAGAGGGCCATCGCCGGGTAAATCGGCGGTGTAACGCGAGAGCGCGTCTGCTGTTGGCGGACTGTCCGCTGTATTTCTATCATCAAACGATTCTGGCGCAGGTGTGGCGTTTTTCGATGAGGGTTCACCGGCTGTCGGTGATTTCTGAATACCGTTGTCTTGATCGGTTTTGGCAGCGGTCTGTTGTTCCCCACGCGTTTTGGAGTCACACCCGAGCCCAAAGAATGCGTTCACTAGGAGCAACGATAAAACGAGCTGGGAGACGTGTGATGTGGAGAACATATAAATTGCCTCTATCGTGTTGTATTGAGTTTTTGCATTACTGAATCGGACTGCAAACAACCTGCAGAGAATCAACCATTCGGCCGGCACCACCTTCAATGCCGGTAACCACGTAGCCGGGTGGACAATGAATCTTGTACGGTTCACCGCCTCGTCCACCGGCTCGCTTTTCCATCACTTTTCGTTCCGTACTGACGCCGCGTTTTCCGCCTTTGTGCGCATCTGGATCAGTAAGATGGTCGCCCAGGCGTTCCAGCGCAAGGTTTGAGAGCTTTTCGACTGCTTCGGCATCCAGATCGCCAATTTTATCGGCGCGGTCCGCAACAGCAGCATGGTCTGCGAAATTTGCGCGCTCGGCGACTTCTGCGAACGTAGATCCGCGGTTTGAACCGCTGGCGGCAGAGCCCGCAACGCGTACGCCGCCTGGCTGTGTGGGATCAACGAGCGAAACGAGGAGTTGGTCGCGTAGGATTTCTCCTTCGTTTTGAAACTCAACGCCCATCCATCGTTTGCCTTCTAATTGGCTTTGCTCAAGAACATCGTTTGTGCCGAGTTCCAGGCGGTATTGCCCATCCACGACGGCAACGAAGTGCTTTTCTTGCCAGATTGGTTCTGCCGCCAGTTGGTGCTTGTACAGCTTAAACGTGAGCGGAAAAATACCGCTGATCGGATCGCCGTGTCCGTCCTGGAGATGACCGTTGTAGAGAATTTTAATGCGAGTTGATTCGTCTTTCGAGACTTTTTTGCTCGCTTCTGGTGTCGCGCCGGAAGAATCTTGCTGCGCTCCGGCGCTGGTTGGAACCAGCGCCAGAAACGATGCGCAGAGAAGAAGCAGTAGGGCAGAGCGCTGCCAGGAAAACGATAGGGAGTTGTTAGATTGCATCAAGTGGGTTCGCTACGAGCTTGAGGTTCAAAGTAAGCTTAAGATCGGCTTTGCCCGTTGGAGGGAAGGGCTTGCCTTTCTTAATAACAGGCTTTGCATAGGGAATGGCTGAAAATTGCAGGGTCTTCAAGAGTTCGTTGAGCGATTGTTTGTTCGCCGCAACGGTCGGCGCGTTTCCAGAAACACTTTTACCGGCGGCGGTCGACGGAATGGTGGTCAGCTCAAGAGCTCCCGCTGCATTGTGTTTTTCGGTGCCTTTGGGGCCAAGATAAATTTTGATATCAGGCAAATCAAAGTTCAGCGTGTTGTCGCGGATTTCATAATCAATGCTGGTAATCTCAATGGTTCGCAGACGGCTTGCCACGTCCTGAAGTTTGGCGTTGCCCATCGACTCAACCACGTCGATTTGTACATCAAACTCGATTTCCATCAATTCAATGTCATTTGCAGCGTTGGTGGAGTTTTCCGAGCAATCAACGCCCTCAGGACAGAGTATATCTGCATTGATTGGAAAAGAAACCGGCACCTTTTCCCGATAGGTAATATCGGTCAATTCGTCATCAAACCAGCCGCAGGCCAGTGAGAATAGGGAGATGACAGCCAGGAATAGCAATGCGCTTCTTGTCATTGGAAAATCTCATCGGGGAAAAAATAAGTAATTGAATAAATATCGGTAATCATTGAATCTTTTAAATTCAGTCAAATTGCTAACAGAAAATGGCGCGCTTCTCAACTTCGGTGCGGTGAGATTTGTTTTAATTATGCGCTACGATGTTCGTGCTTTTCCATATCTTATGGTACACTAATGATTAGTAGCAGTTTAGATACTATGAGGATGTCGTTGGTTTTATAAGTATTTGTTAACTACGACTTGAGGTAGATAGATAATGCCGGAAATTTCAGAGCGATCGCCTACAACCACACAAGACAACAGGAAAACGACCTGTCAGATTCTTGAGCACCGGTTGCTTGATCCCGAAAGCGACGGTCTAGTTTTTGTCGCCGCCGATGTTTTTGGCGCGCAAAACCTACAGGAACTCAGCGAGTTACAGAAAAACCTGGCCGAGCAGGGCGTAACGCTTCTTGTTATTGATGCTGCGACCCAGGCGGGCTCGCGAGGACATTTTTACGATACGGTTCAGGAGTTTCTAACAACCCTGGAATCGCGTCGACAGCTCGGGGCGAGTAGTCAGGAGTTGTTTGAGTTTCTCAATGTGTCATTGCATGAATCCAGCCATCGAAAAAACACCGGAACCTGGAATGACCTGTACCGCGACGCGCTAAGCCGATTGTGGGTTTCGCTTGCGCATAATAATCGCGTTTCGTTGCTGATCTTGAACGCCGGCCAACTTTCGGCGCTGGATCGCGACCAGATCCGGCATTTGATGCGTTTCTTTTACAGTGATCCGATTCAATCGATTTTGCCAGAAACCCAGGCCTGGGATCGTGCGCTTGGCGCGATTGTGCTGGCCGGTTCTGGCAGCGAAAAACTGGTTGCCGATGGGATTGAACACGAAATCCTGACGCTCTCCAATGAGTCCGAGCAGGCCGTACGGCAGTTTTTGGCGCGCGAAGATATTGTGCAACGGTTTGTTCGTACAATTGGTGGTGATCCGACACGTTTGGAAGAACTTGTTTCTGTAATTCCCGATGGCGTTGAGCAGTTTGGGCTTCATCGTTTCCAGCGACTGGAAGTAGCCGGTCAGCATCTGGTGGAAATCCTGGCGTGTGCACAGGATTCGCTCGGCGCCGATCGTCTGCACGACGCAGCAACGCAACTTGGCGTGGCGGAGCATTTTGCGCGACACCTCAATGCACTGATTCAATCCGGTTTTGTTTGTCGAAAAGTCGGCAGCGGTCAGGTTTTATTGACGCTGGAGCATCCGTATCTCGCCGCTCCGCTGATGGCCGAGATGCCCGAAGCTCGCCGTCGCGAAGTGCACCTTGCGCTGGCTCGTGCCGAGATAACATGCAATCCGCACGCGCCCTGCGTGGCGACGCTTGCCAGGCATTTTCTGGCTGCCGGTCTGGCCGACGAAAGTATCCAATACGGTTTGATTGCAGCGCAGCAGTTTGTGCAGCGGTGTGATTTTGAAACCGCGCTTGCCATGCTTGAACCGCTTTTGCAGATTGAGTGCACGCTTGAACAGCGCACGGAAATCCACGTGCAATTGGCCGAAATCAATACAACGCTCGGAAACTACCGAAAAGCGCTCGTTCATCATGAACATCTCAAAAATGAACTGGCCGATGCTTCGGAACGTATAGAATGGCTGTGTAAAACGGGCGATTTGCTGGTGCAGGTTGGTCAGGCGCAGAATTCTCTGGAGACGTTTGAGCAGGCAGAAAGTTTACTGGATGCATCAGGAAACTCCGCGCTTGAGTCTGCGGAAATTTTACTGGGCAAGGGCGAAGCCTGTTACGCGCTTGGCGATAGCAAAGGTGCTGCGCGGTGGGCCGAAGCGGCCAGTGAAATTGTGAATACGTTGCCGACCCGAAGCTCGAACGACAACGTGCGTGCCGATGGAAACCTTATTCGAGCACGTAATTTGCTCGGAAAAGTTGCAATTTATGAGGCAAATTACGGTCGCGCAACCGAGCTTTTCCAGCAAAACGATCAATTGGCCACGGCCTGGGGTTGGGAGCGCGAAGTGGCACGGGCGCAGGCGAATCTTGGCGTCGTTCAATTACAGCTTCGCAACTACGGTGAAGCACTTGAGCGACTTACGCGCGCGCTTGAATTGTCGCGACTTCCAGGGTCGTTGCCACGTGCTTATTGCCTGCTGAATCTGGGAATTGTGCATCAACGTCAGGCTCATTTTGAGCTTGCGTTAAGTCATTATCTCGAAGCGCTTCGTGCAGCACGTCGCTCGGACGATACGGTGGCCTACAGTATTTCTGCGCACAACCTGGCGACATTGTATCAGGATATGGGTGCATTTGACCGTGCATGGAAAATTCTTGAACATCTCGAAGCCAGGGCGCTTGCACGATCCGATGAGCAGGGTTCAGAGCCAACCGCACAGCACGCGTTTGTGAATCGGTGGGCAGCGATCTTGAATGCCAGTTTGTTGCTGGAACAGGAACGTTTTGTAGAAGCGCTCGATGCTTTTTCGGGAATTAGCCAGACCGATGCCGAATTGAGCGATATTGTGTACGGATCGGAGGCAAAACTTCGGCTCGTAGAAATCAATATTGAGCTTGGTAATATCAAGCAGGCTGAAGAATTGCTGGCAGTGCTCGAAGAATCCGAAAAGAGTGTGGGTGAGCCACAACTTGAGGCGCTGAGCGTGTTGTATAAAAGCCGTCTGGCACTGCACCACAAATCGCAAGAACAGGCGTTGGAGCTTGGTATTGTTGCGTCGGCGGAACTTACCAAACTTGGAATGTTTCGCGATGCATTGCAGGCGGAACGCATTGTTGCCGACGTGTATATTCAGACCAATCGTGCAGCGCAGGCGCGCGTCCGGTTGCAGCAGGCTGTGCAGGCCATACGGCTGCGCGCCGAGCAGATTCCGCAAGAGTTGCGTGCAAACTTCTATGGTCTGAGCGCGCATAGAAAACTTATCGAACAATTTCAGCGCGTAAATGGCGAAGTGCCTGCAGAATTTCTGGTGCAGACCGTGAGCGATGAATTCGCAACTCCTGAAGAAGCTGTTGACGTTGCGGCGACGCCGGTACGCGACGCCGCGTTTGAAAAATGGCGTGCCGGCTATGCGAATATTGTCGGTGAGAGCGCTCGCCTTTATCAGATTTTCCGCTTCGTCGACCGTGTGGCCTCAAGCGATACCATTGTGTTGGTTACCGGTGAGTCGGGAACAGGAAAGGAGCTTGTCGCCGAGGCGCTGCATGAGCGTAGCAACCGTGCAAAGAAGGCATTTGTGCGCGTGAACTGCGCGGCGTTTGTGGAAAGCCTGCTGTTGAGCGAGCTTTTTGGCCATGAGAAGGGCGCGTTTACCGGTGCGCAGTCTGCACGGGCAGGGCGCTTTGAGCTGGCCGATGGCGGCACGCTGTTTTTGGATGAAATCGGAGACATTTCGCCCAATACCCAGGTTGCGTTGCTGCGTGTTTTGCAGGAAGGCACTTTTGAGCGAGTGGGTGGAACGGAAACGCGACGCGTGAACGTTCGGGTCATCTGCGCGACGAATAAAAACCTGGATGAAATGGTCAAACGTGGCGAGTTTCGCCTCGATTTGTATTACCGATTGAAGGGTCTTGTGCTCGAAATGCCTGCATTGAGTGAGCGTCGCGAGGACATTCCACGACTTTTGAACCATTTTGCAGAAATTCACTGTCAGTCTGCCACGACGCGTCGGTTTTCGCCGGACGTCATGCGTTTTCTGTGTGCGTATAGTTGGACCGGTAATATTCGCGAGCTTGAAAACTTCGTCAAAAGCATCTTGCTCTTTGTCGAAGGCGATACGGTCGAAATGTCGCATATTGAGGAGTTCCGCGAGTTCTTCGCAGATGGTGAAGTGAACCTGGATTTGCCGGAAATCGCCTATGATTTTGAGGAGAACACGGCACAGGATGTTGTTGAGGATTTAAAGGCTTCTGAGAAGGCTTCGTGGGCTCCGACGTTGGATCCTGACGTCGATGCA
>JBEBSM010000165.1:0-8037 GCA_040394315.1 Lujinxingia vulgaris | reverse complement strand
GAATTGATAACGCCAGAACAGTTCATTGCCCAGGCTCAAGCTTCACGGGCTGCGAGTGTTTGCAGCAGCGTATTTCGTTGTCCAGAGAAAATAGAGCGTTACTGGAATAGCACTTTTGGACGTACTGGAGATGAGGCGATGTGTATTGAAAAGTCCTCATATATTTTTCAGCATCGCGGAGGTTGGGACACGGAAGAGATTCTCGCATCTGTTGCGACAGGACGAACGACGTTTGATGCAGCCAAAGCGGCTGCGTGTCTAGAGGCGGAAGCTTTGGCAGGTGCGCCGGATCCCTGTTTGTTATGGGAGGAATCCGATCTGGCACGTTGTTTCGACGAGGTATTTGCATCGACATTGGCGGTTGGCGCGGCTTGTATGGCTAGCACCGAGTGTATTGATGGCACATGCAATTCATGGAAGGGATCAGTTTGTCCGGGGACGTGTGCTGCTAATGCAGCTGAAGGCGAGTCATGCATGAGCGTGGAGTGTCAGGAGGGTCTTACATGCGTCAATGTTAGCTCTAATACATTTATGTGTCACGTGGTTGATTATGCTGCTGTTGGGGTGACGTGCGATGACCTCGTTAAGAAATGCGCGAAGGGGCTTGAATGCAGTAGCAGTCATGTTTGCGAAGCAATTGTTTTTCAAGAAAGGGACACTGTATGTGATCAATGGAGCCGTTGTAAGCCCGGGCTGACCTGTATTGGCGAGTATGATGACGATTTGAATTTGGTAGGAACGTGCCTGCCGATTCGTAAAGAGGGCGAAATTTGCATGGGTCAGCACGAGTGTTTGGTAGGTCTGTATTGCACTACGACGTCGCTTGATGACATCGGGACATGTGTTGCGCTCAAATCGGTGGGCGAAGTATGTGATCAAGACAAAAGCAAAGCAATGAGCTGCCTGAATAGGCTGCAGTGCGTAAAAGATGACGTCACGGGCAAATCGACATGTCACGTGGACGAAGTTGCGCTTGGCGAGATTGCTGCCGGCTGATTCGTTCGGGTTTTACAATTTGAATTAAAAAAAACGCCGCAGCTCTCTGAAAGAGGCTGCGGCGTTTTTGTTGAGTGGCACCTCGTAGTATAAAGGGGGGCGGTAGGATTCCGTTCAACCTGGTGAAAGAAGATGAACGCTCGAAAATATTGTGATTTCGTGGACACGATGGCTGGGCGTAGGTGGCTGTTTTCATTGCTGATTGCTGGCGTGTTGACGCTGTTTGTTAGCGACTTGGCGGCGCAGGGCGTGGATTGTTCGGATGGGCAGGCTGACTTGTTTTCGGTTGCCAGAAAAAGCCGGCGGATGATTGCGGATTATCAGCGATTGGCGGCGATTCATGTCGACGATATGGAGCGGGTTGCGGAGCTTTACCGTTCGCAGACCGGGCGTGAAAAGCCGTGGTCGGCGGCGGTAGCGGGTGTTGTTGATACCAATACGATTTATGGTTTTGATGCATGTACGAATCGTGGCGAGTGGAGTGCGGATCTGAATCCGTTTATGGTGGGCGGGATTTTGAGTGTTGATCTGAACACGTTGGGTATTCGTTCCGAGGTTTTTGGGTTGTTGGTGATTGATCGACTTATTGCGTCGCCGAGTGAGGCGCAGATGGGGCGCGAACCATCGGGTGTGGCGAATATCCGCGAAGAACAATTTATGTTCGGGGGCAGGTTGCAGTTTCGGGATTTGGCGAGTGTTGTGGCTGGGGGGATTCAGTCGGGGCGGATTCAAAGTGTTGTGGGTGATGATGGTCGGGAGATGGTGTCGGGGGCTGTAGATTCAGCTGCGGGGGACCGTGTTTATCTCGGACTCGGTGTGCCTCGGTACGGCGCGTATGCGCACATTTTGTTTGATCCGAATGATGTTGCGACGGACGCGTTGGATTTGCGGGTGAGCGGGATTCCGTTGTTTTATGATGGGCTGGTGGGGCGGTTCGCGCTTCGTTATCTCGAGGATGAATCGCAGCTTACGCTTGCGTTGGGTGTTGAGAATATTGCGGGTTTTCTAAGTGTGGATGTAGGTTTTGAGCATCGCTCGGTGAATCTGCGGCATGCGCGGATTCGGGCGGACTGGAGTGCATTTACCGGGTGGGATTCTGTTGAGCTTTCGGAAATGCAACCGGGTCTGGAAGCGTATCCTCGTTTTGGTTTTGATTACGGTGCATTTGCGGAAGCGGCGTGGTTTCAGTCGCGTCATCTTCGCGAGCAGACGAATCATGCAGGGGTGGGGGGATGTATGCGGGATTTTTTGTGCGGCCGGATATCACGATTTTGATGGGCAGGTTGGACGTGTTTTTTGGTGTTAATCGGCCTGAGCACGTCGAGCGGCTTTCGCAAAGCGCCGGCCATTGGGAGTTTGGCGTGCGGACCCATGGCCGGTTTGGTTTGTGAGAGAATCGGGTTTCTAGCAGCACGATCCGGTGGTTGCGCCGGATGTGGTGGCTTGAGGCGCATTGCTTGCTGCGCCGTATTGGAGTGCGGCGTTGGTTGCGGAGCAGTCAAAGGCGCCGAAATGGGTGTGGTCGGTGCCGAGAATTTCGAAATACTTTGCGAAGCGGGTTTCGCTGAGCATGCGGGAGGTGTTTTTGCAGACAGATTCGATCCGGCCGATTTCGAATGCGTGTTTGTTGTCGAGCCAGAAAACGGTGGGGGCACCGGCGATTCCGCCTTTGTAGCGTGCGGCCTGGCCGTAGTCTTCGCACTGGGCGTCGAGTTTGGGGATTTTGAACAGGCGGTAGGTTACGGACGTGAATTTGGCAGTGCCGACGCGTTCTTCCAGCTCGGCGTTTTGGATGGTGATGGGCGCGCGTTCGACGACGCGTGGTTCGAGGAAGCCGGCTTGTTTGGCCATTTGTACGAAGTCGGCTTCGTAGAGTGCGCCGCCCAGGCATTCGGCAAAGAGCAGTGGGTCGGAAGCGGTGTCTTTGGGAAGGCGTCGGTCGCAGAATACGTCGCTGAAATAAAATTCGCCGCCGTCTTTGAGGACGCGGGCGGCTTCAGCGAGCACGCGGTCTTTGCGTGGGCTCAGGTTGACGACGCAGTTTGAAACGACGAGGTCGAGCGAGCCGTTTTCGATGGGGAGGGGGCTTAAGTCTTCGATGAATCCCTGGTGGAAGGCGACGTTGGTTTTTTCGTAACCAAAGCGTTTCATGTGCCAGTCCATGGTGTCGCGTGCGGTTGCAAGTTGTTCTTCGGTCATGTCGAGGCCGTGGACAAACCCGTTGGGGCCGACAAGTTGGCTGAGGGCGTAGACGTCGCGGCCGGTTCCGCAGCCGAGGTCGAGAACTTTTGCGTTTTGGAGCGCGTGGGGAATTGGAAATCCGCAGCCGTAAAAGCGTGACATTACGTCATCGTGAATATGGCTCAGGGTTGCGGCAATCCAGGCGGGTGGTGCGCCGACGGCGCAGCAGGCATTGGTTTTTAGGTCCGCGCTTTGCTGAAGCTGTTTGCCGTAATAGTCTCTTACAAATTCTTGAATGTCTGGTTTATCGCAACATGATGCCATGGGAAGTCTCCAATCAATGGTAAAGTATACTGCAAATGATTCGTTCTAGAGCGTCAAACAAGGGCTGTGTGCGGACTGTTCCGCTATGAAGAAAATTAGAAAATGTTAATGATCATGGGTATTCAATTCGTCGTGCGGCACTGATAGGGTCACCATCGATAATGGATGGATTACCAATCTCTTTTAACAATAGTTGATGAACATGCAAGCAACTGACAATAAGAAATCCGCCGTGACGTGGCGTTCGTTTGTGAACAAAGAAACCGTAATTGCGGCCATCGCGGTGCTGGGGATCGTGTTGTATGTCATCGCCCGGTTCATGCTTGGTAAACCGGGTTGGATGGAGTGGCCGTTGTATGCGGTGCTTCTTTTGGGCGGTGTTCCGCTGACGCTGGATCTTATTCGAGAAATCTTTCGCGGCAACTTTGGTTCCGACCTGCTTGCCGGGATTTCGATCGTTACGGCGTTGCTTCTCGGCGAGTATTTGGCGGGGACGATTATCGTCTTGATGTTATCGGGCGGGGAGGCGTTGGAGGCGTATGCGGCGGGCAAGGCGTCTTCGGTGTTGCGTGCTTTGAGCGATCGAATGCCGGCAACGGCGCATGTGAAGCGCGATGGCGAGCTGGTTGAAATTGAGCTGGCGGACATTGAGGTTGGCGATCATCTGGTGGTTTTTCCGCACGCAGTTTGTCCGGTGGACGGTACCGTCATTGAGGGTAACGGTGTCATGGACGAGGCGTATCTGACGGGTGAGCCGTATCAGATTTCGAAAGCGCCTGGTTCGACGGTGATTTCTGGTGCGATCAATGGTGACGTCGCGTTGACGGTGGAAGCGTCGCGATTGCCGACGGATTCTCGCTACGCGAAAATCATGGAGGTCATGCACGAGTCGGAGCAATCGCGGCCTCAGATTCGGCGATTGGCCGACCAGCTTGGTAGTTATTATACGCCGATTGCGGTGGCGATTGGTGTTGTGGCGTGGGTGATCAGTGGGGATCCGACGCGGTTTCTGGCGGTTGTGGTTGTGGCGACGCCTTGTCCGTTGTTGATTGGTATTCCGGTATCGCTTATCGGTGCGATTTCGCTGGCGGCGCGTCGTGGAATTATCATTCGTAACCCGGTTGTGCTTGAGCAAATCGACCGATGCAAGACGCTGATTATCGACAAAACGGGTACGCTGACGGCCGGGCGGCCGCAGCTTACGAACATCATTACGGGGCCAGGGTTTCGTGAAGATGATGTGTTGAAGCGTGCCGCGAGTATTGAGCGTTATTCGAAACATCCGCTGGCGTTGGCGATAATTGAAGCGTCGGACAAACGTGGTCTGGGTAGCTCGCACGTTCAAGAAATCAGTGAAAAGCCTGGGCAGGGACTTACTGCGGTTGTCGACAACAGCACGATTTATGTCACCAGCCGCAAAAAACTGTTGGCGGCAAAGCACCCGGCGGCGGATCATTTGCAGCCGACGGGTTCGGGTCTGGAATGTGTTATTTTGATCGATGATCAGTATGCGGCTACTTATCAGTTTCATGATGAGCCGCGGCCGGAAGGCAAGGCGTTCATCAAGCATCTCGGGCCGGAGCATGCGTTTGAGCGCATTATGCTTGTGTCGGGCGACCGTCAGAGCGAGGTCGAATATCTGGCTGAGCGTGTGGGGATTACGGAAATTTATGCGGACCAGAGTCCGGAGCAAAAAGTTGAGATCGTGCGTCGGGAAACCAAGAAGGCGCCGACGCTTTTTGTTGGTGACGGTATCAATGATGCGCCTGCGATGGTCACGGCCACTGTGGGTCTGGCGTTCGGGCAGACCAACGAGGTTACTGCGGAGGCGGGTGGGGCCATTATTTTGGAGCCGTCACTGACGAAGGTTGATGAGCTGATTCACATCAGCCAGCGCTTTCGACGGATTGCGCTTCAGAGCGCGGTTGGCGGTATGGCGCTGAGTATCTTTGGGATGGGGTTTGCGGCGTTTGGTATTCTTACGCCTGTTATGGGTGCGATTGCGCAGGAAGTCATCGATCTGTTGGCGGTTTTGAATGCGTTGCGGATGTCGATTCCGCCGAAGAGTTTGTCGGATATGGCGCCTTATAAGTCGCCGGGAGCCGGGCAGAGCTGATGTGTGGTTTTGTTCGTGTGCGTTCGGGTAGGATAGATTGATGAAACGCCGCCGACCTTTGAGGGGTCGGCGGTGTTTTTTGTTGTTTGGTATTGCTACGGAAGGTTGTTGTTGTTTTCGGGCGTTTGCGAGATTCTGAACAAGAAATTTATTCGTATGGTTTTGGGCTGATTGCGCATGGTGCGTGTGGTCTGGTTTTTGTTTGCCGGAGATTGCTATGTTCGAGCGACGACTGAAGCGGGTGTGCGTCTTTTTTGCGACTACATCTGTGTTTTTGGGGGCTGGTTGTCAGGGGGAGATAAACACGGCAGACGGTGATTCTGGAGCTGGTGGGGATCTGGTGGACGTGGCGGTTGTGGGTGACGTGGCGGTTGTGGATGACGCAACGATTCAACCGGATGAGGATGGCGGGCAGTCGTTGGCGGATACGGGTGCGGTCGACAGTGGTACGGATGATACCGGGGTGCCAGATGATCGGACGGTCATTGTTTTGAAAGACTTGCGCGCGTTCCAACGGCAGAAGGGGCTGGCGCGGGGGCAACGGGTGGGCGGGGTGGGAAGGTTGTTTATGTGACGACGCGCGCGGATCGTGGGCCGGGCAGTCTTCATGACGCGCTTCAGATGCAGGGGCCGCGCACGATTGTTTTTGCGGTGGGCGGCCGGTTTCAAATCGAAAATTTGATTTATATCAAAAATAAAGGGGATTTCACCTTTGCGGGACAGACGGCCAATGACATCGGCGGCGTGCATTTCACGAGCGAAGGGACCGCGGCAGATAACAGGCTTTATATAACGGATAGCCAGAATATGATTTTCCGCTATCTGGATACCAAACATCAGTGGGAATGGTTCTTCGAGAAGGGTAGCGACGGGCGGCGTGCGTCGTTTACGACCACCAAATGTTATAATGTCATTATCGATCACAGCTCGAGTGGATGGGGGTCGTATTCGTTTAGTTTTGCGAAACATAATGACGCGGCCGACGCGCTCGGCAAGTACACGCTTCAGCGTAGTTTGAGTCATGAAAGTGTGCGTGGTCACAACGTCGCGTCGGTCACGGGGCAAGCCTATAGTTACGCGAGCACGTTTCCGCCCGAGGAGCAGCTTGCGGTCTGGAACAAGATCGAAGATCTCGATTTTCATAAGAACGCGTACATAGGAATGACGCATCGTTTTCCCAACACCGAGGGCTGGGAGAACGGCCGATTTCGGGTCATCAATAACTACATTTATGGTTGGGGTTCTCGCTTGAACAACATGAGTGGAAACGCGCGCAATGATATTATTGGCAATGTATATCAAAAGGCGCGGCATACCTCGGCGATGCAGCTTCATCGGATGCATGTCATCAATTTCGCTTCCAATATCAATCATAATCCGCCCGAGTTGGTTCCGAGCGTTCATATCAAAGACAATCTGGTGCTCGCGAATGACGGTAGTGTTTATGCGCCGGCAACCGACGATAACTGGAAGATGATGAGTCATTGGAGCGATACGTCTTATGGCACTGCCGGTACGCCACTTGCGACGCGTTATCAGCGCAACGAACCGATTGCGGATGGTGCGTTTCCGATCACGATTTTGCCGGCCGATAAGGTAAAAGGCGACGTGCTTTCAAACGTGGGGGCGAACGTGCGTTTTCGGGAAGATGGAAGCACGTATTATGTAGATCCGATTGATCAGATGTACATCGATTGGGCTAAGAATGGTGAGGGGCCAACGTTTACATCGAATGTAACGGGAGATGGGGGACTGGGAGATCCGGCGCGATTTGTTTATCCGGCGTATGAAAGCGGGTCGCGGGATTTGGATACGTGGGATACGGACCGCGATGGGATGCCGAATGCGTGGGAGATTGCGCATGGTCTGAATCCAAATGATGCCGCCGATGGCAATGCAACCAGGGTGGATTGGGAAATTGGGCGCTACCGGGTTGTGAACCAGGCAGGGTACACGAATCTTGAGATGTATCTGGCGGATAT
This sequence comes from Lujinxingia vulgaris, assembly GCA_040394315.1. GTDB lineage: Bacteria > Myxococcota_A > Bradymonadia > Bradymonadales > Bradymonadaceae > JACCWM01. The sequence goes on along the minus strand of JBEBSM010000165.1, from coordinate 438 downwards.
TGGCGGTGATTTTCATACGCTGGCGCGCGAATAGTTAGGATTCGGGCGCAAACCCGGCGGTAGCCTTGCTCGCTTTGGTCAGGGTCGGTATTCATGACACGTTGGGTTATCTTTGTTTACTCGTAACCGAAGGTGTTTTGATGAACGGAATCCTTGCACGAATTGGTAATACGCCGCTGGTGCGGCTGGCGAATATCGGGCGTGAGCTGTCGGTGCCGATCTGGGTGAAATGCGAACATTTGAATCCGGGTGGCTCGATTAAAGATCGGCTTGCGCTGGCGATTATCGATGATGCGGAGGCTCGCCGGGTATTGCGGCCGGGGATGACGTTGATTGAGGCGACGGCCGGGAACACCGGGATGGGGCTAGCGATTGTGGCGGCGGCGCGCGGTTATAAACTGGTTTGTGTGTTGCCGGACAAGATGTCGGTGGACAAGC
>JBEBSM010000164.1:0-8054 GCA_040394315.1 Lujinxingia vulgaris | reverse complement strand
CAAACTCGTCACTTCATGCACTTGTTGACACCTTGTGGAACGCAAACTCGTCACTGCAAACAAACGCCACCCCTTTTCGCCCCCGGTGTGAAACGATCCCAGGGCCAGAGGCCCAGGGCTAGCACAACGCCAACACGTTCCGCTGAGGGCAGAGCCCTCGCTCCACGACGCGTTCACTTGCAAAGCTTTGCCTTTCCTTTAGCTCTTCTTCGCGCCTTACCCACAAAAAGACGAAGGCCATCTCCCACCGGAGACAACCTTCGCCCTTTCACAACCCTACATCCCCCACCGACGATTTAGAACCGCCGACGCCTACGAACCGCAACAGCCAGCCCACCCAGCGCCAACGCCAGCATCGATCCCACCGGCACATGACCTGCAATCGGCACAGCACTACAAATCATGCTCCCACCACCGATTTCATTCACATCCGTACCCGTACCAGGATTCACACCACCGTTGTTTCCATCATCTGGATCTTTTCCATCATCCGGATCTTTTCCACCATCCGGCCCGATCTCAATCACAACTTCCGTTTTATTATCCACGGAATCCGACGCTTCGATCACCACCGTATAGCTTTCTTCGACCGGCTTTTCATCCAGCACAACTTCCCACGTGCCGTCCGCACCAACCGTCGCCTGACCGACTTCTTCGCCGTCGATCAGCACTCGAATCGCCGCACCCGGCTCCGACGTTCCGCGAATGACCAGCTTGCCGCCGTCCTCTTCAAAAACACCGTCGGCATCCGGCGAAGTCACGTCCAAAACAGGCGGCGTCGTATCGACGGTAAACGTCGTTTCAACACTCTTCGCCGTTCCCTGAACGTCACCGGTCGCGGTCACAACATGTTCGCCATCGGCAAGTTTTGGCAAAGCGAGTTGCCATGTGCCATCATCACCGACCACGACGTCATCCACTTTGTTGCCATCGAGCGTAACCGTAACCGTGCTACCCGGCTCACCGGTTCCCGAAGCGACATACTCGGTTTCTTGGCTGATCGTTCCGTCGACAGGAGCAGCGATGCTCAAGTCACACGCGTCACCCGCGCCGTCGTTATCGCTATCTTCCTGACCCGGATTCGCAACCGTGCGACAATTATCGACCGCGTCCGCGATGCCGTCGCCGTCCACATCCTTGAAACAGATATTCGGCGTGCCAGCACACGTATAGCCGACTTCGACTTCGCAGGTTTTGTTACAGCCGTCGCCGTTGATGTCGTTGCCGTCATCACAGGCTTCCGCCGAACCATTACCAATAAGATCGACAACACCGTTTCCACAGTTCGCAAGCGGATCGTTCAGTACACACATGTCCGTCGGCTTACCGACCAGGTCGCGGCAATCCTCGGAACCGGCAGTCAGACCCGTCGGCAACGAAACCTGGGCGTAGCCCAATACTTTGAACGCTGGCGGAAGTGTTTCCCGAAGCGCGTTCTCCATATCTACGCCGCCCGCTGGATTCGTTTCGACGTTGTCTCCACTCTCGTCGGTGAAGGTGATTTCATGATCTGCGATAGACATTTCGAGCACGGCGGCCGACACGTTTTCAAAATAGACCACGTTAATCGGATACACGCCGGCTTCCTGAAACTCCACGCGATGCGTACTCACGCCCGCCTGACGCGTCCCAACATGTTCGCCGACCTTCTCCGAACCGATGGTGATTTCATAACCCTCATCGGACCGAATCGCGATCGTCTGCACACCCGCCTGTTTCACATGCAAATCGCCCTGCAAACGAACTGCAAAACGATTCGCACCGTCCGCAATGACGCCACCCGGCGAATCACACGTCAGACCACCGTACGATGCATGCGTCTGGGACCACGGGAAAAACTGATTAAACGGATGCTCATGCACCGTGCCTGCATTATAACCGTCATGCAGATCTACCCGTGGAATGATCGAGAAGAAGTTCGCAGCCGCACTGTATCGATCCGGTTTTGCGGGAAGATCGTCCAACAAATTCAACGCGGCGGTGAGCGTGTTGACCGCAAATTCCGCGCCCGTTCCTTCCGCACCCTTTGTGAACTGTCCGCAAAAGCCAGCACCCGCAACCGTACCCGTCGCAAGCGTTACCGGCAGTTTGTCGGCTTTACGGACCAGCGGAACTGCAGCATCGGCGCTCATTGGAACCAGCAAACCCAGAGCGAGGGCACCGGCCATAAATCTCAGATTCAATAAATTAGTCATGATTTACTTCTCCACCATGTGAAACTCAACGCGACGATTTTTCGCTCGCCCGCCATCCGTTTCGTTATCCGTAATCGGTTTTTCAGAACCAAAACCAACAGAAGTCAATCGCCCCTCATCCACGCCCTGCGCCACGATATAAGACTTCACCGCCGCCGCACGCTTATTCGACAACGGCTTATTGATCGCTGCCGAACCCGTACTATCCGTGTGACCTTCCACCCGAATATTGATCTCCGGATGCTCCTTCAGAATCTTCGCAACACTATTCAAGATCCCGTAACTACGCTGCTCGATAACGTCCGAATTGAGCTCAAAATAAACCGATTCAGGAATCACGATCTGCTTTTTCACAACATCGATCATCACCACCGGAGGCTGCGCCATTACCATCGGCTTGGGCTCTTCAACCACCGGTTCTTCTTCTACGACCGGCTCTTCTTCGATCACCGGCTCTTCATACACAATCGCTTCTTCCACGACTGGAACCGCATAGCCAAGCCCTGCAAACAGACGGAACTTCGGCGTTCCAAACCCGCTCACGAGTCCAAGACCACCACCGGCTTCCGCAAACAACCCACTCGTCGCCAGATATTTACCACCCAGCAATACCTCGAACGGAGAGTTTCTACGGTCGATTGAATCCGCCGTCACCGCCAGCTTACCAAACAACTCGGCGGTCATCCGAAACGCCGGCGTCAGCGCAACTTCCGCACCCGCGCCCAACGTCAGCGCATCACGCACATCGAGATTACGGACCTGCGTACTTTCCCGGAACAAATAGCCCAGGTTCAGCCCCAACCGCACATTGCTTGCCGCAACCGCATCGACTGCCAACCGCACGCTTCCCCGAAAACTATCCCCTTGCAACACTTCCTGATTACCGGTCGGCAACCAGACGTCACCCACCAACGCCAGCGCAAAACCATTGTCCTGCGCATCATCACGCGTCGAGTAAAGCTGCACTTTCGGAACCAGGCGAACATCTCCCAGTCCAAAACCAGCGTCCTCAAGATTCAGCCCCGCAACCGCCATCGCATGAGATTCCGAACCAGCCGGCTGCCCCAGAATCACCGGCACATCAAGCCCCAGCTCTGCAATCCCGAACAGACCAACATTACCCATCAGATTCAAAACAGACTGCGAAGCAACCAGCGTCCCAACCTTGTCGCCATCCGGATTGCGCAACGTCAGCGGCGAATTCGCATAGTTAAACAACGCCATCGCCTGCCAGTTCAAATGCGGCGCGACATCCGCCGAGCTCACCGAAAAGAAGTTCCGCGTCTGGTCCGGCATCGGATGAAACTGCTGCAACTCAAAACCATCCTGAGGCTCAATAATGTTATGAAACTGCCGCGCTTCCAAACCATCCTGCGCCTGCACTTCCCCCACATCCCCAACCGTCATCGCCGCGCAACTTGCCGCAACGCCAACCGCCGCCAATACCTTCTTCACAGTCCGTTTCTTCATACTTCTACTCCCTATATACATCACAAATACCTTTGCATCCGAGTTCTCCAACAATCACGCACCCTGAAGGCGCGCCCACTCTGCCCAAACATCTGCAATTGTCAAACTATTGACTCCCCAAACGTCCCCCAACAAGAAACAAAAAAGGCCGCACAAGCGGCCCTTAAAAAAATCATCTGCACTGAAACACAAAACATGGAACTAGAAGCCGGCATGGCAGCCCAGGCACTTACCTCGCTTTAGAACGTTTTTTGGATTCCACCAAACACCTGGCGGAAGACGCCTGGTTTGATGCCCTGGGGAGCGCGGGAAGCGATGAAGCGGTTGTCTAGCAGGTTCTTTCCGGCGACGTAGAATTGTACGCCAAACGGGGCGTAGGTGTAGGAAACCTGGGCATCGAGCAAGAATCGGGCGTCGATGCGGCCGACGGTTCCGTCGATGCTGGCGTCGATCGTTTCGTTTTTGTCGGTAAACTGCTCGCTGATCCAGTTCGCGGTTGTGGCAAGCGTGAGGCCGCTTTCGTGTTCGAAGCGAATGCCACCGGAGACCTGGTGTTCTGGGGCGTAGGGCAGACGGTTTCCTTTGAGTGCGGTGTTCCAGCCTTCGCCGAATTCGCCGTGCACGTAGGTGTAGTTGACGAAGATTGGCAGGTTGAAGCCCAGACCGGCGGCAGCGCCGACGTCTACGGACAGGCCGGATTCCAGGCCGATGTGTAGGGTTTCACCACCGTTTACGACTGCGGAACCGCTGGTCAGATCGACGACTGCACCGTCTGCTTCAGCCGGGGGAATGATCTGGTTTGAGAAGTTGAGCATGAAACCGGTCAACTCGGCGCGAAGCCAGTTGGAGTGAACGGCGCGCGCGCCCAACTCGTAGTTCCAGGAATGCTCGGCATCGAGTTCGAGTGCGACACCGTCGCTGGTGATCGCGTCTTTGATGCGGGGCGGCGCGAATCCGCGGTGCACGCCGCCGAACACGGTTACGGGTTTTGCAACCTGGTAGGAAACGCCGGCGCTCGGGATGAAGGCAAACAGGTAGCTTGAATTGCTTGCAGCCGGATCGAGATCGGTCGGCGTGCCGCTGACGCGGGTTCGATACGTGGTGCGCTCATTCCAGATGTTTTCGACGCGGACACCGGGCGAAATGCGCAGTTTTCGGTCCAGGAACATGAATCGGTTCATGACGTATGCGGACAGCGCGGTCACGCTGCGATGCTCGTCGTCACGAATCAGACCCGTCGGTGAATTTGCGTGTTCACCAACGATATAACGCTCGTTGGTTTGCTCGTTATGAATGCGCACGCCGGTTTGCAGCTCATTGGCTACCGGTCCCATGTCGTATTCGACGGTGAGGCGAGGCTCGACGCCGCCGACGGTGAATTCGCGGTTGCGGTTGCCGGTTTCGTTGCGGAAGAAGATCGCGGAACCGTCGGTCGGATACGACAGCGGATTGGCGGACTTGATGTCACGTCCATTGCCATCGATTACGCGCTCATAATCGACGCCGGCTTTGTACGCTCGGTCGAAGTTCTGGCGTTGCCAGTAACGGTCGATGATGTGGCCGTAAGCGCGTGTTTCAAGCAGGAAACGACCGCCCAAAAGCGCGGAGTGGGTGGCTTGACCGGCGTAGCGGCGCAGGTCGAACACGTCGTGTTTTGCGTACTCGGCGCTCGCGTCGTTTTCGTATTGTTCGGTCGTCAAACCGAGATAGGTCGATTTTGAAAGCTCGTCATACACGTTGAGTTTGAGCGTCAACGTCTGCGTTGCGGTCAGACGCATTTCGACTTTACCGGTCACGTCGGTTTGCTTTGCATCCACACCGCGATGGCCGCCAAACTGGCTGTGCATCGCGCTGAACAAGTAGCCGACCTGCCCGAGCGTATCGCCCACGCTGACCTGGCCCATGCCGTAACCAAGGTTTCCGCCACGGCCTTCGAGTTTGAGTTCGAACTCTTCTGGCGGACGCGGCGTGACGTAGTTGATGACACCACCGATCGTCTGCGGACCGTACAAAATCGAGCCACTTCCCTTGAGAATTTCGATGCGCTCGATGCGCTCAATCGGCGGCACGAAGTACATTTCCGGCTCACCGTACGGCCCGATGGCAATCGGCGCGCCGTCTTCCATGATCAGAACTTGCCGACCACGCGACGGGTTCAAACCGCGGATACCGATGTTTTGACGCAGGCCAGCACCTTCCTCGGCCTGCACGTGCAAGCCCGGAACGTCGCGCAACGCCTCGTTGGCGCTCATCGGCTTACGGATCTGCAGTTCTTTTTGGCTGACAACGGCCACCGAACCTGGAACCGCCTCGATCTCATCTGGCTCAATTCCAAGAACTGTAACTTCCTGAAGCAAGATGGGCTTGGAAGTCGGAGACGCAACGGCTTCAACCGCATCGCCAATTTCTTCAATGACTTGCGCGTCTTCAACGTCGTCGAGCTCGATGACCGTCACATCGTCGTAGTCTTCTTCTTCGACTTCCTCGATTTCTTCAATCGGGTCGATAACTTCCGGTTCGTCTGCGTCTGCTTCATCAAGCTCGGCATCATCGCTATCCACGGTTTCACCGCTTTCGTTGATAACGGCCGGAGAATCTACGTCATCCACGGTGTCTTGAGCCATCGCGCTACTCGACAACGCAACCAGACTGGACACCAACAGAACACGCAACACACTTGCTGAATACACACGAACTGGACTTCGACGCATTGTTCACAACCTTACGTAAGCGACTAACTTTAGAAGAAAAGACTTTCAATCTCTGTCCTGGCAATTCCAGGAACCAATCAATTGATACTCATTTTCATTTACCGCAGACGTCGTCAAGTTGAATTTGATAACGAGTATCAAATACAGCGTCATTTCCCCCGAATTTTTAGATTATGCCGGCAGATCTTGTAGCCGCTTTTGAACCACGGCCAACTGATCGTCCATTTGCAGTGTTTCCAACTGCTGCACAGCGAACTGATATGCGGAACGTGCACGCGCTCGTAGAGACGCATTTTCGGCAAGTTCACCCGTCATTTCAAACGCCAATGCGACGTCCCGATCGACCACGCCGCCCTGCTTTAGATTCGCGATGGCCTGGTCGAACATACTGTCCACAACGTCCCACTGGCCTTGGCCGGCGTAACACGGCAACAACGCCGCCTGCGCAAGACCGATATATCCGGTACGCCCCGACGCCTCCATTTTCTCGAGCACGTCGCGCATCAAAAGCTCAGCGCGCGCAAAGTTTCCCTGCTGCAAAAGCGTCATCGACAGATTAAATTGCACGACGATATCGGACTTCAGCCCAATACCCTCAAGAATGTGCCAGGCTTCCTGATACACGGCTTCCGCGCGCGCCAAATCACCCTGATTTCGATGCAATTCTCCCAGGCTGTTCAGACAAATCGACACATTTTGCAAGTCGCCGAGCGCCCGGAAACGCTCCGTTGCATCTTCGAGCAAACGTTGGGCCTCGTCCAGATCTCCCAGCCCCGCGGTCGCCATACTCAGCCCCAGCCTGCACGCGGCCTGCTCCATCGATAGATCATGGTTTTGATAAATATCCAGCGCATGCCGAAAACCATCGCGAGCTTCCACGTTCTGCCCCTGCCAATAACTCAATTCCGCCAGCGAATAAATGCACCGCGCGGCACCGATTTCATCGCCCAGCTCTTCATAAAGCGCCTGCGCACGCCCGGCCAACGCGCGTGCCTGCTGAAACTCGCCGCGCAATTGCTCCACCCGACCACGGTGGTACATCGCCTCGACCACCAGATCTTGCCAGTTATTTCGCCGAGCAACCGGTTCAATACGCTCGAGCAACGCGCGCGCCTTCTCCAGCTCCTCCTGACGACTATGCAATACGACCTGATCGATCCACATCTGCACTCGCCGACGATCATCACCCGGTTGATCACCGACCGGCTCAACAAGATGATTCAACGCTTCGTCGTAATACTCTAGAAAAACCTGTGCCTGCGCAAAATCACTCGTCACCCGACTTTCCTGCGCGGCCTGAAGCAGCGGCTGCAAAGCCTCTTCATAGCCACCGGCCTGCATCCAATGCCATGCCAGACGACTGGAAACCCCGCGTTTCGTCAGCGGATATTTATCTGAAATCACCTCGGCGCAGGCACGGTGAATCGACATGAACTGCCCGCGTTCGTGCGCCACCCGCTCCACGCTTTCGCGCAACGCCGCGTGTGCCACCGACCAGCCTGTTTCCGTCGGAATAACCATCCGGCGCACGACCAATCGCTCCAACAATGTTTCCGGAAACTCCACCCCCAGACGCGCACACAAATCCGTGACTTCATCAGCCACCACTTCGTCACCCAACAACATGACCGCTGCCAGCGCCAGTTCCGCATTCGCCGGATAATCCTGCAAAATATCC
>JBEBSM010000163.1:0-8089 GCA_040394315.1 Lujinxingia vulgaris | reverse complement strand
ATGAGCGCTCCGCCCAGATCGCACAAAAGCGTATCGCCGTGATAATAACGGGCGTCGGTCAACTGCAACGAGACGACCGGCTTTTTCACCAGCTCGTTTTCAAGCCATGCTTTCACCGCAGCATCACTTCGAAAACCGTGCGTCAGCACCCACTGCAACTGCTCACCACTCCCAATCGGATACCCATCCGCCTCGCCTTCAAACCGAAGCGCGTCACTGTACTCGCCCACCGGAAAACCAAACGATTCCATGAACTCCGCAAACACCGGGCTCTCCGCCTGACGATGTGCAACCATGAAATGACTCGGATAAAACGTCTTCTCACGCGACGACTTTTGCTCCGCACGACCGCGCAAAAACCCTGCGTTCGCGGCGAAAACCATGCCCGTCAAATCCGGCCCGGCATCCACCACATACACGTCAACGCCACCGTCTAACAGTGCATCAACATACGCGTGCCACTGCGGCCACACGTTTTTGATATCAACCGTTTTCAGGCTGTTATCGGCCATTCGCGTATGAGGATTGGCTCCTCCCTTGATTTGAAAATGGCGCGGATCAGTCATTAATACAGATGGTTTCATAGCCTGGCTCAACCTTGAAATTGTAAAAAGTGATTCGGTCTGACAAACGCGACCGCGCTAAATTAAGCCGCAAAACCATAACAGCATCCGGGTAAAAGCGTCATAGAAAATCCGAGCATTTCGTTTTCCCATAATGCGCGGTAGTGTTAGCCAAGTTTGCGCATGCAATTGCACCACCCTCAAAACACAATTACAGCTACGCCTTTTTGATAATTAGACGACGGACCCCTTTATGACGTTACTACGCGGTAAATTCACGAGCCTCGCTGCGCCGCTTATGCTCGTTGCGCTATCTGGCCTGCTTTTCACTGGCTGCTCGGACGCCGGCACCGGTATTCAACAGAGCAACAATAAAAACAATAACAACGCGCAACACGACGTAGGCGATACTGCGGACACCACCGATACCGCGCCCGGTACGTGCGAAACCGCATGCAGCCCGGATGAAGTCTGTGACGAATCGACGAACAAATGCCGCGCGAAAGTCTGCGATCCCGGCGCGCTTGAATGTCAGCGTGATGATCTCATGCGTTGCAATGCGAACGGCAGCCAATTTGAAGTAGAACAAACCTGTCGCCAGAACGGCTGCGTAGAAAACAGCCGTTGCCTGGATGCCTGCGAGGGCGGCGAGCTTTGTGGCGCAGCAAGCGAATTATGCTGCGAAGGCGATACGCCCGTTTGCAATGCACGCGGTCTGTGCGCACCGAGTTGCGGTGATGACCGCGTATTATGCGGCGCCAACGCCGACATGTGTTGCGGCAGCGGCGAGCTATGTATTTTTGAAGAATGCCGCCCCGTTGGAAAAGAATGCACGCGATTCACCGATTGCGACTTTGACGAATACTGCGAAGCCAGCCTGGGCCGTTGCCTGTCGACTGATTTCCCCGAGGGCATCGAATGTCGCGAAGACGCCGAGTTCGATGATCTGGCAATCCAACTCAAGTGGGCCAACACCGAATACGAGATCATCTCCATCCCGGTCGTTGGCGATGTCACCGGCGATGGCGTTCCCAACATCGTAATCAATGCCGGCGGCACGCCCTGGACACGCGGCAACATCGTTATTTTGGATGGTGCAACCGGCGTAGAAGTCCGAAGCATCCCGCACGATCCGGAGAACAACAGCTACGGAACGAACGCCCGCTCAAACATCGCGCTGGCCGACGTCGACGGCGATGGCAAACTCGATATCATCTACCCAAGTCATATTGTAGCCGCTGGCCGCAGCTACATTGTGGCCGTCAACGGCGAGGGTGAAACGCTCTGGGTTTCCAAAGATAAGCTGGGCGAAAACGTCACCATGACGGTCGAAAACGGCGCCATTTCGGTCGCCCGTTTTGACAATGATCCGCGCGCCAAAATCGTCGTCGGCGCATCCCTCATCCATCATGACGGAACCGTTTTGTGGAATCACAACGGCAACGGTGGGCTTATCGGAAGTAACGGCAGCTATTATGGAGGCGTCGGCGTCGTCGCAGATCTCGATGGCGACGGAAAGCCCGAAATCCTCACCGGACGTCAAGCCTGGAAAGTGGACTGGCAAAAAGCCGCCCTTCCCGACGCACTGCCCGAAGTAAACGTCGAATTGTACTGGGCGCACGGCCAACCCTCCGATGACGGCTACGCGGCCGTTGCCGATCTGGATAAAGATGGCAAACCGGAAGTCATTCTCGTTTCCAACGGACGCGTACGCATTCTTGAAGCGACCACCGGCCAGCTATGGTGCGGACGCGACCCGAGCGGCCTGGAATGCGAGGCCGACGACGCGCTCCGAACCCAGCCCTTCGAGCTTCCAGGACAACGCACTGCAAACCGCGGCGGTCCTCCGACCATCGCAGATTTTGACCGTGACGGTCGCCCCGAAATCGGCGTCGCCGGCGGTTATTTCTACTCCGTTTTTGACGTCAATCGCCCCGGCGAAGTGCTCGACCAACCCGATGGCGACCCGGTTCCCGAAGCTGGCCAGATTTTTGTGCGCTGGAAACAGGCCACGCAAGATAACTCATCCAACGCAACGGGCTCGTCCGTTTTTGACTTCCAGGGCGACGGCGCAGCCGAAGTTGTTTACGCCGACGAATGTCACATGCGCGTGTATTCTGGCGACGATGGACAGGTTCTCTACGAAATCGAAAACAGCACCGGCACCATCCTCGAGTACCCGTTGGTCGTCGATGTCGATGCCGACGGTCGCTCCGAAATCCTGGTCGTCGCCAACACGATCAACGTCGCCACCAACTGCAAAATGCCTGGATACACGCCACGAAAAGGCATTTACGCCTACGAAGATCCCAACGACAAATGGGTTAGAACCCGCGCCGTCTGGAATCAACACGCCTACAACATCAACAACATCAACGATGACGGCAGCCTGCCCTTTCCCGTGCGCCCATGGTGGAGCGAGCACAACACATTCCGCAGCAATCGCCAGGGCGAAGTCCCGCTCAATGCACCCAATCCAACCGTCGCAGCGCTCTCGGCAACCACGTTTACGTGCCCGCCATTGATGACGATTCGCGCAACGATCAGCAACCCCGGAACCCGTGCAATCCCTGCCGGAATGCCCGTTTCCCTGTACAAGAAATTCGAATCATCGCTCGATCTCGTTTCCACCCATACAACCCCGGCGATTCTTTTACCCGGCGCTGAACTCGTCCTCGAATTTCCCTACACGGCCGGCAACTCGGACTACAACGTACCGCTCGATTTCCGCGTCGTCGCAAACGACGACGGCACCGGCACCCCGGTCGTATTCGACTGCAAACCGACCAGCGCCTCTCGCGACATCGACGGCCTCGTCTGCCGAATTTCCGGTTAACCCCGGACACCTTTCACGCGTTAAGGCTTTTTTCACGTGCTACGTGAAAAAAGCCCTAACCGTTAGGACTCCGATGACCTGGCAGCTCAAAAAAGCCCTAACCGTTAGGACTCCGATGACCTGGCAGCTCAAAAAAGCCCTGACCGTTAGGACTCCGATGACCTGGCAGCTCAAAAAAGCCCTGACTGTTAGGCCTCCGATGACCTGGCAGCTCAAAAAAGCCCTGACTGTTAGGACTCCGATGACCCAATGCGTTAAAACCTCTCAAAAACTTACGAATTCAAGAATGGTTCGAGCAGCGAAACCCAGCGCTCGTCTTCTCTCGTTCCATCGTGACGAACGCCAAAAAGCATCGCAATCGTGTTGTTTTCGGCATCAAAAACTTCAAGCGAAGTCACGATTCCGTCCCGGGTTGGCTTGCGAACAAGCCAGGTTGAGGCGATCGCGCCGTCTCGCAAATGCAGATTGAAATCCGGATCGAGCACGTTGAACCACTCACCCACACGCACCAGTTTTTTGACCGGTCCGGAGTGAATCTGAATGCAGCCAATATTGGGGACGAACACCATGATCGGCAGCTCTGCATCGCGCGCGGCCTCAAGTAACTGCACCAACGTATCGTTCGGAAGTGGCTCGGTGAACCCCTGCGGCGCAAGTCGAATCGCCTGCGTGCGCGTTGCACCAAATTTGCGCGTCATAATAAAGAAATCATGCGTATCCAAAAGCGCTCGCCAGGCCGCCTGAAGTCCTTCCACGTCGATCTCAGAATCGGGCGTTTCAACAATACGTGCTGCCGGCGGATCGACCTGTAAAAATGGCGTCTGATCTTCGCTGCGCAGACCGGCCACGATGTCGTGAAAAGCCTCCACATTGCTCTCGTCATTGAGAAAAATCTTCAGCATCGCAACGCCCTCGTTGTCGAACATCTGCAGGCTGTAGCGCGTGCCACGATCCGACGCGTCGGCAACCGCAAACGCAAACTTCCAGCGATCCATAAACATCCGCAAGTCGATCAAATCATTATTGATCAAGCCCATCGGGCCCATAATCCTCACGTTCAAAAACTCGCCAATTTTCTCATGCACGGCATCATCGTTGCGCGTGAGCGACATGACCGGCCCGAGCTTGTCGAGCTGACCAAACAGATCGATCCACTTATTGACCGTCAAGCGCGTGACCGACTTTCCACATTGCGTGGCCAGCAGTTCCGCCTCGCTCACAGCCAGTTCACGCGCCGCATTGCGGATGCGCAATTTTGGTTGTTCAACCTTCATTGCATCCCATTTCTGAACGAGTTCTTCGATGTTCCGTGTATTGTGGACCTGTGTTTCCTGCATGAAAATTCTCCTTATAAGACGTGTTTTAGAATCGTTGTTAAGCCGATAAATCCGGCGCAAAATCACCCATGTCGCCTTCGGCGCTCAGCACAACGGGTCGTCCCGTCGTGGGGTGCTGTATAATGATCGCGTTCCACCCGAAGGCTTCGCGCAGTAACTCTGGTTGGAAAACGTCGGACGGCGAGCCTGTAGCGAGTACGCGTCCGTCACGAAGGATCACGATATGGTCGGCGTATTGTGCAGCCAGATTCAGGTCGTGAAAGACACCCAGCACACCGATATTGCTGGTCGTCAGATATGCTGCGCACTGCATCAACGCCTGCGCAAACGCCATGTCGAGATGCGCGGTTGGTTCGTCGAGCAGCAAATACATCGGCACCCGCGAGCTGTTGGGCCAGATCTGCGCCAGCGTGCGCGCAAAATGAACGCGCTGACGCTCGCCGCCCGAAAGCGTCTCAAAATCGCGATCTTCCAGGTGTGAAATCCGCGCAAAAACCATTGCTTTGCGTGCGATTTCGGTGTCCAGCGGCCGCTCCATGCCCGCGTTGTGCGGAGCGCGGCCCATCAATACGACGTCGAGCGCCTTGAACGGGAAATGCAGCGATGAATCCTGCGGCAACACCGCGCGGATCTTCGCCAATTTACCGATCGATATTTCGCCGAGTTGATGCGGCCCCATTCCCAGTTTTCCACTCGAAGGCTTAATTTCACCGGCCAGCGCACGCAAAAGCGTTGATTTCCCGGCGCCACTCGGCCCAACAAGCGCCGTGACTTTGCCCGGCGAGACGCGAAGATTCACGTCCTGGAGAATGGTTTTCCCACCCTGTTTGATGTGCAGGTTTTCGGCCCACAATCCCGGGCTATCCATCGCTAAAACCGTCATCTTAGAGCCTCCATTTGTTACGGTTTCTGAGCAACAACCAGATGAAGAATGGTGCGCCCAGCAACGCAGTAATGACCCCGATTGGTATTTCGGCCGGCGCAGCAATCGTGCGCGCAACCAGATCGGCAGCGACCAGCATCAGTGCCCCGAGCAGTGCTGAACCAGGCAACACGAACCGATGTTCGGCGCCGGCAACCAGCCGGAGAATGTGCGGCACAACCAGCCCGACAAACCCGATGACACCGGCAAAACCTACGCCCGCACCGACCATGAGCGCGGCCGTGATCACAACGCGGCGCTTGAGTCGGTCGACATCCGTGCCCAGATGAAAAGCCTCTGCTTCGCCGAGCAACAAGACGTTAAGCGCGTGTGCGTTGCGCCACAAAACGACCAGGCCAACGAGTACAAAAGGTGTGAGCGTCAAAACCGTCGTCCAGTTCGCGCCCGACAGACTGCCGAGCGTCCACATCGTCAGATCTCGCAGTTGGGCATCGTCGGCCAGATAACTCATCAGACCGATCAGCGCGCCGCAAAAGGCGTTGATTGCAATCCCGGCCAGCAACATCGTGGCGACGTCGGTTCGCCCGTTGCGCGTGGCCAGCCGAAAAACGATCATCGTCGCCGCCAGACCACCGAGAAAACCGGCGACTGGAATGCTCCAGATTCCGAAAAATGCGCGAGCGAACGCCGTTCCACCAAAAAACGAACCGGCGACAAGCGTCAGTGCGACACCGACCGCAGCACCGCTGGAAACGCCAATCAGCGCCGGATCTGCAAGCGGATTTCGGTAAACGCTCTGCAAACATGCGCCCGCCACGGCCAGGCTGCTGCCGATTAGCAGTGCAAAGGCAATGCGTGGCAGGCGAATCGACATCAGCACGTAGCTGTGCGCAAGGTCTGGCTCAGCCACACCAAGGCCAATCGACTTGAGCAGCACGCCCAGCACTTGCGCGGGCGATATTTTTACCGCACCGGCTCCAAGCGAAACGATGATCAGCGCAACCAATACGAGTGCAATACCATTCAAATACGCGGGATTTCGCAGCGAACTCGCTGCGATCTGGCGGATTTTTAGCTTTGCAAACATCAACGCTCTCCGACCGCATTGCCAGCATCTTTCGGCTCATGAAGCTGTGTTGTGACTTCAATCAACGCGCTGCCAAAGCGTGGTCCCATGCCGAGAAGTTTGGCATCGTCGATAGCGATCAGACGCCGATTGCGCCCGGCCGGTGTCTGGTCCAGTCCGTTGAGTTGCCAGATCGCGTCAACGCCCAGGCTTTCGACGCCCTTCTCGGCCATGAGTAAAACGTCGGGTTTTGCAGCGATCAAACCTTCGGGACTGAGTGGTTTGAATCCTTCAAAATCGACTGCGTTTAGGCCGCCAGCAAGTGTAATCATGGTTTCGGCGGTGGTGTTTTTCCCGCCAACGAGTAGGGTGTTGGCGCCGCGGGCATATAAAAAGAGAACGCGCGGTTGAACACTCGATTTTCCGGCGACTGCAATCGCCTGGTCATATTCGGAACGCATCGTTTCGATGACCGATTCAGCTTCTTTGGTCCGACCGATAGCCTTTGCAACCAGTTCAACACGTTGCTTTGCTTGCTCGAAAGTTTGCGGCTCATCAAAGATCTCTACATCGATTCCAGCAGCACGAATCTGCTCCACCGAGGTGTCTGGCCCAACGCCCTCGATGCCCAGCACCATGGTCGGAGTTAACGAAAGGACACCCTCCGCAGCAATACTTCGAAACATCCCAACGCGTGGCAACGCGGTCACAGATTCAGGATAAGTGCTTGTAATATCAGCACCTACGACCTCCTCCCCGGCCCCGAGCGCATAAACGATTTCGGTAATCGGTCCACCCAGCGCCACGATCCGCTGCGGTTTTTCGACGTCGACCGCCACGTGTTCCGAAACCATTTTACTGTCCTTGTTCTCGTGCTCTACCGGGCGCTCGCACGCCACACTGCCGAGCACAATCAACAAAAACATCCATGTAACTATCGTCTTCACTTGCATGAGAAATATCCTGATGTCTGATTATTTCGTTACTGTTTTCCAAAAAACACAAAAGAATTCGACTACTTACCGGAAGGCCTTGAGCTCACTTCTCGCTAAAAGCTCAATCAACCAAACGCTAACGGATATTGAAAACCATTTTCAACTGAGCCTGTCAAATTGAAACTCATTATCAATATCATTCTTGACACTCGTTATTGAATGCATCTATCAAGCAATCGGGACTAATTGAAATCCGTTTTCAAAATCCAATTTGAAGTGCAAACTATGAAATCACTAAAATTCGCTCGTTATAAAACACGGGGCCTGAACGCGGCTTTACCCGGTTCATTGATGGCGCTCATGATGCTTTCGTCGTTGCCGGCGTTGGCGGAAGATTCCGTCGAAGATCTGAGCGACGATGTATTCGAGATCGTGGACGTTTCCGCAACGAAACGTGCAGACGCAACCC
>JBEBSM010000162.1:0-8089 GCA_040394315.1 Lujinxingia vulgaris | reverse complement strand
CGGCACAGATGCGGTCGATCTGAACGACAACGGCGTAGTCGACCGAAATGAAATTCTACGTGTGCTTGATGGCGCCTTTATCAAAGATTTTGACGACGCGGCAATCCAAAACTTAGACGGTATCTTACAGACCCGAGCCGACTGGCTCTATGCAGATCTAAATCGCGATCGAGAACGCAACGTCGGTCGTTCCGCTGGTTTTGATGAACAGACGCCCGCGTACGGCGAGCCAATTTTCGTGGTCGACGACGTCAACGGCAACGGACGGCTGGATCCCGGTGAGAAGCTCGTCCGACTCAAGACCTCAAAAATCCGTAAATTTGTCGATAGCGATACCAGCTATCAACGCGGCCTGAACCTGATCGACGCAATCGAAGCGCCGAGCCTTGAGTTTGCCCACCACGGCACCGGCGTAAGTGGAATTTTAGTCGGCGGTCAGCCTGGATTTCACGACCGAATCGGCCTCGCACCTGCCGCTGATTTGATCATCTACGGCTTACATACCGACAACTGGGAAACCACCATCGTCGCGAGTTATATTGAAGACGCCATCGCACAAAAAGTCGACATTTTGTTGCATGAATGGACGGAATGCTTCACCCGCGTCATGGACGGCTCGTCCAACGTGGACGCAGCCATGGATCGCGCGCGCGAAGCTGGTATTTTACAAGTAAACCCGGCTGGAAACCTCAATCGAGCTAAAAAAACAACACGCCATATCTCAGCGATGGGCTCGACCGCGGAGCTTAGTTTTGACATCAACACTCCGTTTTTTAATGGGAATTCCGAACAACCGTACTCGGCCGTTTACGGCTCGATTCAGTGGCAAGGAGACTCCACACCTAAGTTTATTCTTCAGCCGCCTAACGGCCCGCCGCAGGAAGTCCGCATCAACGGTGAAATGCAACCCATTTCCAACGGATACACCCAGTGGACCCATGAGCGCACAATTCGCGGCACGAACATGCTCTCGTTTTTTATTTGGACACAGCCCGAAATGTCCTTAACCAAAGGACAATGGAAAATCCAACTCACCGATATCACTGGATCCCCTGTTTTTCTGGGGCGTCTCAGTGATTATTATTCTGGCTGGGCTGAAGGAATTTCATGGACGAACAGTCTGAAAGACGAGATGACCCTGTGTTTTCCTTCCACCGCCGATTCAGCCATCACCGTGGCCGCCCATGCCGGACGTCACGATCGATCCGACTCCGACGGCAGCAAAATCGGCGAGCTTCGTCACTATTCAGGACGTGGTCCGCGCATTGATGGCCAACTTAAAATGGCGCTCAGCGCACCCGACGATCCCTACGCTCCACTCGCGGCGACCAGGCAAATGATGGATTATGGATGGGGTCAATCCTGGTACGCAGCCTTTGGAGGTACCAGCGGCGCTGGGCCACACGTAGCGGCTTCGCTTGCGCTTTTGCGCGAACGTCATCCAGATTGGTCCGTCGATCAGCTCGAAAACCGACTTTATGAAACCGCTGACCGTGGCCAACTCGTCCCAGAAATGACGGGTTCTCCGGATATCGGATGGGGATGGGGGAAGGTTAATATTTATCGCGCGTTATATGATCAGCCGGTTCCCGAAAACTCGCCACCTAAAGCCGCGCTTACGATTACCAACAACGCAGATCACTACATTCTCGACGCGAACGACAGCACGGATTCGGACGGCGATTCACTCGAATACCGGTTTGACATCAACTATGACGGAAACTGGGAGCTGGATTGGAGTTCCGACGCGCTCAATGAAATCCCGCGGAGTGCACTGAAAGATCTTCCCACGTACGTCCGGCTTGAAGTTCGCGATCCGAGCGGCGCTACGGCAGGCGCACTCGCGCTAGTAAGCGACGTTATTGATACGCCGGATCTCCCGGACGTTGGCAGTCCAAACGGTTCGCCCGACGCCGGTGGTTTGCCCGACACAATCGTTCGCAAACAAGAGTCCGATTCCTGCTTTTGTAATTCAGTCGCGCAACCCTATCCTTTTCCTGTATATTCACTTCTGGCATTTGTGATGCTGATCGTGTTTCGACGGATTCCACGCAGTACTTTTCGCAAATAATGCGTGACTCCAGTTTATTTTTTACAAGTCCGGAATTTCGCTTATGGATTTAACCTACAAAATCGTACGAAGACTTCTTCGTGATGACGACGTAAAGTTCAGCCGAAATCAGAACTTTGAGGCATTTGAAGACGCTCGCGTTCAACGTGCGGTCCGTATTTTTCGTCATTTGCAAAGCCTTGAGCATGATTTGCTCAAGCTAGACGGCACCGATGCAAAGGCCAGGCTGGAAACCGTCGAGAACATCGACGAACAAATCACGGTTCAATTGAGCTTTTCCGAACACAACGGGATTCGCATCAGTTATTTAACACGCCGAGAATGGTTGTTGCTCTTGGAGAATGAGCGTGTCTCCGCTATCTTGCTCGAACTGATCGACAACGCCAGCGACGAAACACAACGTGTGCTTCGTGACAGCCTGGCCATCGCATAAATCCGAAGCTTCTGATGTTTTGATCTACGATTGCTGATGATCGAAAGCTACAATTTTACTAATTTCCTGTTGTTATAACGCTAAATTTTTTGCCCGAATGGAACGAAATCATGTCAAAAACATCGAAACACATTCAATTCAGTCTGTTGCTCATGCTGGTCGTTGCCGGAAGTTTTGTGCTCGGCGCATGCAAAACAGTTCCATCCGTACCGCCGGCCGTTGAAATGCCCGCCGGAAAATCATTCGCCGGCCTGTGGTTTTCACCGCAATTTGAGCACATGTACATCTCGCAAACCGGCAGCAACGTACGCGGCGTCTATGCCTACGGAAACGGCGGCGAACTACAGGGCACCGTCAACGGTAACCTGTTGACTTTCAACTGGATTGATCCAGGCAATCGTCAGGAAGCTCGCCGCCCAATGCAGGGTGAAGGCTATTTGCAGCTTTTTGTGGACGGCGAAAATACCGTTTTGAAAGGCGCCTGGGGATACGATGACGAAAAAACCGACGGCGGCCCCTGGACGGCCGAATACGTCCGTCCGCTGGAAGCCGAAGATCCACAGACCATCGATCAAATCAAAGAAGTTCACTAAAACCCCCTGCAAGTTTTCCGACGTGGAAATGAATGATCACGAATAAACATCTTCAGCGCGTCGTATCCCATGTGGACCGACGTATTTATCTCGTAATTTTTGTAGCCCTTCTGGGCTGCGCTGCCACGCCAACGCGCGCCGGCAAGACGCAGCCCGCACCGTCAGCCGCCGAGTCAGCGCAGCAAGACGTCAAAGCGCGCGAAGCAGTCATTTCCGCAATGAAATCCGAGCTTCAGCGCTCAACAAAGGACCTCAAGCTCGATGATTACGAAGCCCCCTACTTTCTGGCCTATCAGCTCAAAGACGAGCACACCGTCACCATTGGCGGAAAGTACGGCGCGCTGACCAACGTCGACGACACCCATCAGCGATATGTTTACGTTGAAAGCCGCGTCGGCGATTACGAGTTCGATAACTTTGCGAACATCGACGCGGAAACCTATCGTCAGGGCGATTTTCGCGCAGATCGCCGCGCAACGCTGGATTCCGACATCCCGGCACTTCGCGGAACGCTCTGGCTATTGACCGACGAAAGTTACAAAAAAGCGCTCAGTGATTATCTCACCAAGCGCGGCGGCGCTGTTTACAATGCGCGCGAAAAAGCCGACGTTCCGAGCTTTTCCAAGGAAACGCCGCAAAAACATCGTGCAAAACCACTTTCTATGTCGATCGACAAGGAAAAGTGGAGCAAATTCGTGCGCGAAGTCACCGCCGAGCTGCGCGAAGCCGATTTTTTGCTCGATTCCAGCATGGAATTTAGCGGTCGCCGCATCATTCGATATCTCGTCAACTCCGAAGGCGCCGACATCATCGACGAGCACACGCTGTTCTCGATCAACGTCGAAGCCTACACCCGCGCATCCGATGGGATGTTGCTAGAAAACGGCCGCATGTTTTATGCACGCGACCTTGAGCGTTTGCCCGACCAGGCCACCATCCGCGCGTCGATCAACGAAATGGTCGAAGAACTCCGCGCGCTCAAAGCCGCCCCGGCAATCAATCCCTACACCGGTCCGGCCATCCTCGACGCCGAAGCCGCCGGCGTACTCTTTCACGAAGCCGTCGGCCACCGTCTCGAAGGCGAACGCCAGCGCGACGAGCAAGAAGGCCAGACGTTCAAAGGCCGCGTTGGCCAGATCGTCATTCCACCGTTCCTCTCGGTTTACGACGATCCAACCATGACCGAATACGCCGGTGCACAACTCAACGGCTACTATCAATTCGACGATGAAGGCGTTCCAGCCGAGCGCGCCACCCTGATTGAACACGGCGTTTTACGCGGATTTTTGATGAGCCGCACGCCCATCGAAGGCGTTTTAACCTCCAACGGCCACGGCCGCGCGCAGGGAATCTACAAACCACGCGCGCGCATGGCCAACCTGGTGGTTGCTGCCGACGCAAAACACAGCGTCTCACGCGAAAAACTGCGTGAAATGTTGATCGAAGAAGTAAAACGTCAGAAAAAACCCTTCGGACTCATCATTCGCGATATCACTGGCGGCTCCACCAACACCCAGGGCTACGGCTACCAGGCGTTTAAAGGTGTCCCACGCCTGATTTACCGCGTTGATCCCGACACCGGCGGGGAAACCCTGGTGCGCGGCGTCGAGCTGGTTGGCACGCCGCTTTCCAGCATCAACAAAATCGTCGCCGCCAGTGATTCATCCGGTATTTTTAATGGCTACTGCGGTGCCGAAAGTGGTTACGTTCCTGTCTCCACACTGGCGCCCGCACTACTTACCACCGAAATCGAGTTGCAGCGCTCGCAACAAGCACGCGAAAAAGGCCCGATTTTAGCTCCGCCCTGGAACAAATAACGAAAACGTAAATTTTCAACATCGCTGTATTTCGCTGTCCGTCATTCAACGTTTCGAAAGGAGCCAACATGAACACCACCGATCCAACGAACGAGGAACTCGCAGGCCTGCAGATGAAAAACGCGGGATTTATCTCGCACGAAGGCAAACAATACAGCGATGAGGAAAACGCCGTCTGGAAACTTTTGTGCGAACGCCGCATGGAAAAACTTCCGCAGACAGCCTCGGCGGCCTACTTAAAAGGGCTTGAAAAACTCAACATGCCGCTGGACCGCATTCCGCTTTTTGATGAACTCAACGCAAACCTGCTGCCACTCACCGGTTGGTCCTTGCGCGCGGTAAACGGTTTTATACCTGCACCGATGTTTTTTGGCTCGGTTGCCAAGCGCCAGTTTCCCTCCACGCTTGAAGTCCGCCCAAGAGATCGTCTCGAATACCTGCAAGAACCCGATATTTTTCACGACGTTTTTGGCCACGTTCCCATGCACACTGACCCGGTTTTTGCCGATTTTGTCGCAGAATACGGCAAAGTTATCACCCAATACGAAGTCGGAACGCCACAATTCGACGCCATGGCACGCCTCTGGTGGTACACCGTGGAGTTTGGATTGATCAGCGAAAACAACGAACTTCGCCTGTACGGCTCCGGTCACATGTCCTCGTTTGGCGAAGCCGATCACGTGTTTTTAGGCGGGCCCGAAATTCGCGGTTTTGATCTCGACGAAGTAATTTCCACGCCATTTCGCATCGATATCTACCAGCCCGTTTTATGGATCATCGATGGTTTCGACCAGCTCCGCGAAGCGGTCGACCAGCTCGCGCACCGCTGGGCAGAAATCCACTGATTCCCAGGCATCTCAAACACAAAAAAGCCCCGGCACTTCAAAGTGCCGGGGCTTTTTTGTGTTCTAAACCAACAACTTACAGCATTACTCGACGATCAGAGTCATGCTCATTGCCTGGCTGAAACGATTGCTAACAGCAAACTCGCCCGTGGTCGTGAAGGTGTGGCTCCAGGACTGGTTTGGCTCAACGCTGTTGTCAACGTTCAGCGCAGGAATGCTGATGTTGTGAGCTTCTGGATCTTTGTTCGAGAACGTAACCGTGGTGCCGGCCGGAACGGTCAGCGTGTTCGGGTTGAATTTGAACTGATACATGACAACCGAACGATCCTTAGGAGCGTTGGTTCCCTGCTGAACGCCCTTGTCAGGAACTTCGTCTTTGCCGCCGCAAGCAACTGCAGTCAGAGCGAAACAACCGAGAACACACAAAGTAACGATACGACCAACAAGTGTTTTGGACATGCTACGCCTCCAAAAAAAATAAATTAAACAACACTGCTTTCAATGAAAATTCTGCGTAAACACCGCCAACCTTGGCCAACAAAGCGTTTCCAGCTGGGCGGTTTTCAGGTGCGTACAATACTCAACTTCGAATGATTGTCAAACCGGCGCTGTAACCAATTGTATAAACAGGTATAAAACCTGCCGTTCCATTGAACCTATGGTAAAGCATTTGATTTTTCACCGTATCTCGCGAGCCTGCAGTATGCCCATCAAAATCCCCAGAAAACTTAAAAACCTGGGCGGATATGCCCGCCGCAGACCCTCGCTCATCGAGATTCGCCGCAACCAGCCCGGCGCAGCACCCGGCACACTCCTCAGCGTTTCCGAAGCGCCGCCGCCCGAGATTCACCTCATCGCGTTTCAGCGCAACGAATTTCTCGAAATTCCGATAGACGACGTCGACGACCTGCAGCAATACCTCGACACCTGGGAAGTCTGCTGGATCAACGTCATTGGTCTTGGCGACGCCGATGTTATTCGCAAACTCGGCGAGTTGCTCAGCCTGCATAAACTGGCGTTGGAAGACGTTTTGAACGTGCCTCAACGCCCAAAAATGGAAGCCTACGACGACAAACTGTTCTTTATCGCGCGCATGCCGCAATTCAACGGCACGGTGCAAGACGGTATCGAACAGGTCAGTATTTTCGTCGACAAAAAATTCGTGCTCACCATCCACGAGCGCCCCGGCGATACTTTTGAACCCATCCGAAAACGCATCCGTTCGCAGCGCATGCGCCCAACCGATCTCGGCACAGACTATCTAACCTATTCAATTCTCGACACAATCGTCGACAGCTACTTCCCGCTGCTCGAAGATTTTGGCGAAGAACTCGCCACCGTCGAGACCGCGATTTTGAGTGGTGTTCTCGATAATTCTGTTTCCAAAATCTATCGCCTCAAGCGCGATTTACTCACAATCCGCCGTGCTATGTGGCCGCAGCGCGACGCGATTTTCGCCATGTACCGCGAGCCCACAGATCTCATTACCACCGACACCAAACTACACCTCCGCGACTGCGCAGATCACTGCAATCACATCATCGACCTGCTCGAAAACTACCGCGAAATCAGCTCCAGCCTTGTCGATCTGTATCTTTCCATGACCAGCCAGCGCATGAACGAAGTCATGAAAGTGCTCACCATCATCGCCACGATTTTTATCCCACTGACCTTCATCGTCGGCGTCTACGGCATGAACTTCGACCCCGAAATATCGCGCTGGAACATGCCCGAACTAAAATGGCGCTACGGCTACCCCGTCACCATGGGCGCCATGCTCCTCATGGCCCTACTCATGCTCGTATATTTCCGCAAAAAGGGCTGGCTTGGTGGCGACGTACCGAATTTAGGCGATAAAACTGACGCCGAATAAACAAGATTGTTGGTTTCGTAAAAGATTGTGAATCCAACCCTCGCAGTTTTGACACACATCGCGCAATCGAATACCGTGCATGCACTTTCCAACGATAGTATAATTTCAAGCAATCTTACTATTTTGAACTCTGTTGCCCGAGGTTTGCCATGCTTCGAAGACTTTCGATATCTTCCGCGCTCTGTGTGCTCGCCGGCCTACTCGCCGCATCCTGCACCTATGATTCCCCCTCCCTGAAAGACGCTTACTGCGACAGCGACAAACACGGCACCGTACGCGACGGCGACGGCGCAATCTGCACCGATGGCTTTTGGGTAGCACCCGACGGCGAGTTCGACACCGGTGGCGGAAACGACTCCGGCGATAACGGTGATGTCGGCGGAGATGCCTCTCAACCATTTACAAACGCATGCGACGGCACCGCCAAACTCACCCACAAACCCGGTACCGTCTGCGG
>JBEBSM010000161.1:0-8147 GCA_040394315.1 Lujinxingia vulgaris | reverse complement strand
TCATCATGGATGGCAACGGCCGGTGGGCGACGAGTCGTGGGATGAATCGTCTGCGCGGCCATCATGAGGGCGCAAATGCAGTGCGTCGCGTGGTCGAATCGTGTCGGTATCTCGGCGTTGAAGTACTGACCTTGTACGCGTTCAGCTCGCAGAACTGGGCGCGTCCGGTCGACGAAGTTTCCGGGCTGATGGCGCTTTTCGATCTGTATATTAAGAAAGAGCGCAAACGCCTGCTCGAAAACAATGTTGCGGTCCAGATCATTGGCGATCGCGACCGGCTCGGGCCAAAACTTCAGGCTGCGATTCAACAGATCGAAGAGGCGACCGCTCCCGGTGCGCAGATGGTGTTGCAGGTTGCGGTTAGTTATGGCGGTCGTGAAGAAATCCTGCGGGCGACGCGCGCGCTGGCTTCGCGCGCGGCGGCTGGAGAGCTTGATCCGGCGACGATCGATGACGAGATGTTTTCGGCCGAGCTTTATACCGTGGGCAAACCAGATCCGGACCTCGTGATTCGGACCAGTGGTGAGTTTCGGATCAGTAACTTTTTATTATGGCAGATTGCCTATTCCGAAATTTATGTGAGCGATGTGCTCTGGCCGGACTTCAATGAAGAACGGCTTTTGGAAGCATTTACGAATTTCAGCGGCCGTGAGCGGCGCTTTGGTTTGACAGGTGAGCAGGTTAAATCATGAATGATATTTTTAATTTATTTGAGAAACCAAAGCCGAAAAAAGACTACAGCGCACCGTATCCGGTGGCGTTGACGATTGCAGGAAGTGACAGCGGCGGCGGGGCGGGAATCCAGGCCGATTTGAAGGCGTTTGCTGCGATGCAGGTCTTTGGCACGAGTGTTTTGACGTTGATTACGGCGCAAAACACGCAGGGTGTGTCGGATTTGCGGATGTTGGACGAAGGAATCGTGCGCGCGCAATACGAGGCGGTGATGACGGATTTACCGCCCATGGCGGCGAAAACCGGTGCGCTGGGCAGCAATCGAATGATCGGTATTGTGGCGGAATTGCTGCAGGAACATCCGATTGAAAAGCTGGTGATTGATCCGGTCATGATCTCAAAACACGGTGTGCCGTTGTTGCCCGATGACGCCTGCAAAACCATGACGCAGCATTTGCTTGGCCGTGCGTTGTTGGTGACGCCGAATCGTCATGAGGCCGCGAAATTGACCGGGCGGAAGGTCGAAGGGCCGACCTCAATGAAAGATGCTGCAAAGCGGATTTTTGATTTCGGTCCCAAAAACGTGCTGATCAAAGGCGGGCATTTCGAGAAAATCGTGCGCGATTATTTTTATGATGGCACCGGGTTTATCGAATTTGGTGCAGATCGCGTTGATTCGGAAAACCTGCACGGTTCGGGTTGCACGTATGCGGCGATAATTACTGCGCGACTTGCACTGGGTAACGACTTGTTGTCGGCCATCGAGTTTGCGCGCGAGTTTATCAACGGAGCGATTGAGAAGTCGCCGCGCGTCGGCAAGGGGATTGCGCCGGTGAACGCGATGCATCGCCTCTGGGAGTGATTTTGTGAAGATAACGCCTGCATTGGTCGAAGAATGGACGCACGGCACGCTCGTATGCGGTGGCCGTGTTGGGATCGATGAGCTTGAGTTTTCGGATGTTGTGATCGATTCGCGCGGGACTTTGCCGGCGCGGTCGTTGTTTGTAGCGATCCACGGCGTGCGGTTTGACGGGCATTTGTTTGTGGAGCAGGCGTTTGAGCGCGGGGCGATGGGGGCAGTCGTCCGCCGCAATTTTCTTGATACTTTTGATAAGTCGAAAATTCCAGCGAGCGCGGTGATCATCGAAGTCGACGATACCTTGCAGGCGTTGCAGCGGATTGCTGGCGGGTTTCGTTCGGAGTTTGAGGGCATTGTGGTCGGAATTACCGGTTCAAACGGTAAAACGATCGTGAAGGACATGCTCGGGTCGATTCTGGGTCAAAAATTCACGGTTTATCGCAGTCCGGGCAGTTATAATTCGCAGGTTGGCGTGCCGTTGGCGCTGTTGGGGATGCGCGCGCAGCATGAAATCGCGTTGATCGAAGTGGGGATAAGCCAGGTCGGGGAAATGGCACGGTTGGCGGAGATTGTGCGGCCGGATGTTGGAATTTTGACCAATATCGGGCTGGCACATGCTGCCGGTTTGTCAGATCTGGAAACGACGGCGCGCGAAAAATTGATTTTGTTTGAGGGCCTGGGTTCGGAAGATGTTTTCGTGTGTCCGAAGGGAGAATTTGAGTATTCGGGGCCAGGGAACAAAGTTTCGTTCGGGGATGGAGCGGATTATGAGGTGTTTGACGTTCGTCTGAATGTGCCCGGATATGATTTTCGGGTACGGATGCCGGCCGGTGACGTGCACGAATTTAAGTTGCGTGTGCCCGGCGAACACAACCTGCACAATGCGGTGGCGGCGATTGCGATGGCGGCGGAGCTGGGGTGTGGAGTCGATGAGATTCGACAAGGCCTGTCGGCTTTTGAGCTGAGCGAAATGCGTCTTGAGATGCATACGACGCTGGCCGGGGTGACGCTTATCAATGATGCGTACAACTCAGATCCGGTTTCGGCACGCGCGGCGTTGGGTGTTTTGAAACAGTTTTCGAGTGGGCAGCGGACGATTGCGATCCTGGGTGACATGCTCGATCTGGGCGCGCGGGCTGAGGCTGCGCACACCGAGTTTGGCGGGTTTGTCGCGCGTGCAGGCGTGGATTTGCTGGTGTGCCTGGGTGATTTTGCGCGCTTGATAGGGGAGGGTGCGAAGGTCGCCGGGATGGATGCCGAGCAGGTTCGCGCGTTTGATGATTTCGATGTGTTGCACGAATTTTTGGAAAGCGAACTCCGCGGCGGCGACGTCGTTTTGTTCAAAGCGAGCCGAAATATTGGGCTGGAGCGCGCAGCACAGCGCTTGTTGGAAAGTGTGGCGCCAACGCGTTTATTGATCGATCTGGATGCGATTAACGACAATTTTCATGCAATTCGACATCGGATCGGTCCCAAAACCGGTGTGATGGCGGTCGTGAAGAGCTTTGCTTATGGAAACGATGCGACGCGTGTTGCACAGACATTGATCCAGCAGGGTGTCGATGCGCTGGCGGTGGCGTATCCGGATGAGGCGATTCCGCTGCGTAAAAAGGGCGTGGCGCAACCGATTTTGGTGACGAATGTGCTGGCGGCCGAGGCGGACAAGATTGCGAAATACGATCTGACAGCTCTTGTTTATTCATTGCCGGTGGCACGCGCCTTGGAGCGTGCGGCAGCGCGTGCGAACAAGGTTGTGCCGGTGCATCTTGAGGTCGATACGGGCATGAACCGCGTCGGGTTGTTGCCGGATGAAGTCGCAGCGTTCGCAAAAGAATTGCTGACGATGCCGCATTTGATCATTGAAGGGATGATGACGCATTTTGCGGCGGCGGATGACGCGACCGAGGATGATTTCTCACGGCGCCAGATCGCGTTGTTTGAAAAATCGTTGGCGGCGGTTCGTGAACTCGGTATCGAATTGCGCGTTGTGCATGCCGCGAATACCTCGGCGGCCTGGCGGTTTCCGCAGGCGCGTTATGATCTGGTGCGCGTGGGACTTGGTTTGTACGGTTTGCATCCAGGCGCGGCAGTCGAAAAATCGGCCAGTGGTACGCGGCAGGCGTTGCGGATGGTGACGCGGATCATTCATTTGCATGATGTTGGCGCGGGCGAAACAGTCGGTTACGGGCGCACATACAAGGTGGAAAAGCCGACACGGCTTGCAACCATCGCGGTTGGGTACAACGATGGGTTTCCGCGCTTCATGTCCAATGGCGGTGAAGTATTGATTGGTGGCACGCGTTGTCCGATTGCGGGCAATGTTTGCATGGACGTCGCGATGGTGGATGTGAGCGCGCTTGCGGAAGTTGCGGTCGGCGATGAAGTCGTTTTGTTTGGAACACAAGACAATCAGGCGATCAGCATCGAGGAATGGGCCGAGCGCGGACGTACGATAAGCTATGAGATTTTGTGCAATATTTCGCCGCGTGTGCGACGAATTTTTATTAAAATATGAGACTTTTTTAGATTCCTAATCTTATACAAGGAGAACAAATGAGTGATCAGGCGATTAAGAAGTATATCGAAGACAATCAAGAACGTTTTATTGAAGAATTGAAGGAGTTTTTGCGGATTCCGAGTGTTTCGACCGACGCAGCCAACGCGCATGAGGTCGTTCGGTGTGCGAATTGGCTGGCAGATCATCTGCGTAAAATTGGTCTGGAGACGGTCGAAGTTCACGAGACGCCGGGCCATCCTATTGTTTATGCGGAGTACAATAAGGCTGTCGGCAAACCGACGATTATGTTGTACGGGCACTATGACGTGCAGCCGCCCGAGCCGTTGAATCTCTGGGTGACGCCGCCGTTTGATCCGACGATTCGCGACGGAATGATCTTCGCGCGCGGTGCAACCGACGACAAGGGCCAGGTATTTGCCCACGTCAAAGGCATCGAAACCCTGCTTGCGGTGACCGGCAAATTGCCGGTGAACATCAAGCTGGTGATCGAGGGCGAGGAGGAAGTTGGGAGCAAGAACCTCGATCAGTGGTTGATCGACAATCGTGAGCGGCTTGCGTGCGAAGCGGTCGTTGTATCCGATTCACCGATGTTTGCACCCGGTCTGCCGTCGATTACCTACGGTCTGCGTGGTCTTGCGTATCTCGAAATGACGGTCCGTGGTCCTGGCCACGATCTGCACTCCGGATTGTACGGTGGCGGTGTGCCCAATCCGATCAATGAGCTGGCGAAAATCATCGCGAAACTGCATGACGCGGATGGTCGGATCACGATTCCACACTTCTATGATGCCGTGCGTGAGCTGGATGCGGACGAGCGCACAGAGTTCGCCGGGCTGCCGTTTAAGGACGAAAACTTCATCGCCGAAACCGGTGCCAAGGGTCTTGTCGGCGAGAAAGGCTTTTCGACGCTTGAGCGGATCTGGGGTCGTCCAACCTTGGATTGTAACGGGATCTGGGGCGGATTTACCGAGCCGGGCGCAAAAACCGTGTTGCCATCGCTGGCTTCTGCAAAATTCTCGTGTCGTCTGGTTCCTGATCAAGATCCGGACGTCATCGCGCAACTTGCGGCTGACTACGTAAAGTCCATCGCCCCCGATTACGTCGACGTCACTGTCACCATCGATCACGGTGCCTCGCCCGTCATCACCGAGCGCGATTCACGCGCGGCACAGGCGGCGGTTCGTGCGCTGAAAAAATCGTGGGATGTAGATCCGGTTTTCATTCGTGGCGGCGGAAGTATTCCAGTCGTTGCGGCGTTTGCAGAGCTGCTCAATGCACCGACGGTTCTGGTCGGTTTTGGCCTGGACGACGATCGCCTGCACAGTCCAAACGAGAAATTCAATCTCGAAAACTATTATGCAGGCATCCTGACCAGCGCGTACTTGTGGAATGAACTTGTCTAAACTTTTTGATAAGGGGATTTCAACAGGCGTCGGGGGGGCGCTTTTGGTGGTTTGCCTGGCGGTTATTGGCTGCGAGCGGACTGCGAAAGAGCCAGATCCGGCGCTGGTGAATCGTGCGCTGGTGTGGGGTGAAATGCGTGGGCGCGACGTGGCTTTTTTTGCGCAAGAGATGACGATGTTGCATCCGAATTCGCAGCGTAGTCAGGCCGCGCGGCGCACGCGGATGGAATTGGATGATGTTTTGCGCGGCAAAACGGTCGTTGATGAAGACGAGGTAGAATGAAGATTTTTGCGATATTGGGCAGCCTGATGGGCGCGATAGCGGTTGCAACCGGCGCATTTGGTGCGCACGGTTTGCAGAGCCGGGTCGATGAACGGATGCTGGAAATCTGGGAAACGGCCGCGCGTTATCAGATGTATCACGCGCTGGCGTTGTTCGGAGTGGCCTGGCTTGTGAGCCAGACGCAGGCGACTTCGGCGACCATTGCGGGCTGGAGCTTTTTTGCGGGAACGCTTATTTTCTCCGGTTCGTTGTACATTATGGTGTTCACGGGCATGAAATGGCTCGGAGCAATCACGCCGATTGGCGGAACGGTTTTGATAGTGGGCTGGATTTGTTGCCTGGTGGCAGCGCTTCAGCTTGGTAAAGTCTGAAAGATTGAACAGAAATACCTGACGAAACGAACGTAAAATTTGAACATATCAAGGAAACTCGATGAATATCGGTGAGTACCCGTTGTCGCTGGAAGATATTGAAGCGGTAGCGGTGGGCCGGGACAAAGTAGCGCTGAGCGAAGACGCAATCGAAAGGATTGAGCGCGCGGCGAAATATGTGCGTGAAATGGCGACGAGCGGCAAGGCCGTGTACGGCGTAACAACGGGATTTGGTGCGAATCGAAATCACGTAATTCGGGCGGAAGACGCCGAGATTTTGCAGGAACGATTGTTGATAAGCCATGCCTGCGGGCTGGGGCCGCCGCTGGATGTGGAAGTGGTTCGGGCAATGATGTTGCTGCGGATCACAGCGCTTGCGCACGGTAATTCGGGCATTCGCGTATCGACCTTGCAGGTGCTGGTGGACATGCTCAACGCGGGCGTGCATCCGGTCGTGCCGGAGATGGGCAGCGTGGGGGCCAGCGGGGATTTGTGTCCGCTGGCGCACATGTGCTTGCCGATTATCGGGCACGGTGAAGTGGTCTATGAAGGCGAGCGAATGAGTGGCGAAGAGGGCTTTCGCCGGGCGGGACTGACGGCGGTTCGCCTTACCTATAAGGAAGGGCTTGCGTTGTTGAACGGAACGCAGGCGATGACGGCGCTCGGTGTGATCACGTCGCTGAAATTCCGCCGGCTTTTGGACTGCGCCGACATGATAGGCGCGATGAGCCTGGAGGCTGTGGCGGGACGTTTGGAAGCGCTCGATCCTCGGATCCATGCGTTGCGTCGTCGTCCGGGGCAGATTTTGAGCGCCTCGAATATCCGTGCCGTGCTGGAAGGCAGCGAGCTTGCGGGCGCAGATCCGGGCACGGTCGAGGGCAAGGTTGAGTACATTCAGGATTCGTATTGCCTGCGCTGTATGCCGCAGGTTCACGGGGCGAGTCGCGATGTTCTTGACCATGTGATCGATATTTTGATGAGTGAGGCGAACGCAGTCACCGATAATCCGCTGGTTTTTGTGCCGGACGGATTGCAGGACGGCGCGATTTTGTCGGGCGGAAACTTCCACGGCCAGCCGGTCGCGATGGCGCTCGATTACTTAAAAATTGCGATGGCTGAGATCGGAAGTATTTCGGAGCGACGTTCGGCCAAGCTCACCGACAAGTATTTCTCGGAAGGTCTGCCGGCGTTTTTGGTGAGCGAGCCGGGGCTTAATTCGGGCATGATGATTCCGCAGTATGTTGCGGCGGCGCTTGTATCGGAGAATAAATCCAGGGCGCATCCAGCGAGTGTGGATTCGATTCCGACCAGCGCGAACATGGAAGATCACGTTTCGATGGGGATGCATGCAGGTTTGCATGGTCATCGGATTTTGGAAAACGTGCAGCGTGTGATTGGTATTGAATACTTAATTGCGGCGCAGGCCCTGGATTTTCGCAAGGGGTTTACGCTGGGTAAAGGCACGGCGAAGGCTCTGGAGGCGTTGCGTGAACATGTGACGTTTATGGAGCAAGATCGTGTGATGTATGTGGAGATTGAGAAGGCGATTGAGGTTGTTCGAAGTGGTGCGCCGGGAGCTTTCTTGAGAAATTTGGCGGATATCGTGCAGCCCGGAAACATCGACGAGGGATAATCTTTCGGAAAGGCAAAACCAAAAGCCTTGCGCGAAGACGCGAAGACGCGAAGGGAAAGCAGGCTAAGGGTACAAATAGAAAAACACCGCATGATGTGCGGTGTTTTTTTGTGTTTTGGGAGTTGGAGGTGAACCTACAGTCTTTGTGGACCTGGTCCGGTAGCGTTGGAGGTTAACCTACAGTTTTTTCTCAGATCGTCCGCTAAGGTTGTATGCGAGCTTCCGTTTTTTCTCAGATCGTCCGGTAGCGTTGGATGTTAACATCCATTTTTTTCTCAGATCGTCCGCTAAGGTTGTATGCGAGCTTCCGTTTTTTCTCAGATCGTCCGGTAGCGTTGGATGTTAACATCCATTTTTTTCTCAGATCGTCCGCTAAGGTTGTATGCGAGCTTCCGTTTTTTCTCAGAT
>JBEBSM010000160.1:0-8240 GCA_040394315.1 Lujinxingia vulgaris | reverse complement strand
AGTCCGATCGAAAAGCTGCCCATTCGTTTGCCTTTTTTGCTCACCGAATAGGCCAGGTACATCAAGGCCGCCAACTTCGCGACCTCGGCCGGCTGAAAACTCATGCCGCCCAGACTAAACCATCGTCGCGACCCGTTTTGCACAGCGCCGATTCCAGGAATCAACACCAAGATCAGCATCACAACCGTCACACCCAAAATTGGATAAATCAGACGTTGATACCACCGATAGTCCAGGCGCAGTGCGCCAACCAACAACACCACGCCCAGCGTCACCTTTTGCAACTGACTCTGCAAAAGCGTGAGATGACCGCCCATTCGCTGCTCTGCCATCACCGCGCTGGCCGAGTAAAGCATCACCAGACCAAGCGCAACGAGCAAAAACACGATCAAAAGCAGCCATTTATCCCATTCTTCCTTCGCACTTTCCGGCGAAGGAACCGCAGAATGTCGGCTCGTTATCGTTGTCAGTAAATCTGTTCCCATGAGGCCCTCCATGGCCGCACTTCGTGCAAAATCTCAATATCCAGCAATCAGCGCAGCTTCAGACTCATCAGCGCTACCAGACTCAACATGATCGATATAATCCAAAAACGGACAATAATTTTCGGCTCCGGCCAGCCTTTCATCTCATAATGATGATGAATCGGCGCCATCCGAAACACGCGCTTGCCA
Organism: Lujinxingia vulgaris; assembly: GCA_040394315.1. Taxonomy (GTDB): domain Bacteria; phylum Myxococcota_A; class Bradymonadia; order Bradymonadales; family Bradymonadaceae; genus JACCWM01. Next base: position 7,566 of record JBEBSM010000160.1, on the reverse strand, counting down.
CGTGTTTTATAACTGATCGTCTGCGTGATAACGCTCAACGCTTCGACCAAGAATATTCCAAAGATAATCGTCGACAAAAGCTCATGCTTGGTCACAACCGCCAGTGTTCCCAGCGCCCCACCCAGCGAAAGGCTGCCAACGTCTCCCATGAAAACCTGCGCGGGGAATGTGTTGTACCAGAGGAAGCCAACGCCTGCGCCGACTATCGCCGCACAGAAAATCGCCAGCTCCTGCACACCCTCAACCTTCGGTATCATCAGGTATTTCGCGACATCGAAGCGGTGAATTACCTTCACCCCTTCGATAATTTCCTCTTGCTGCAAAACCGTGGAAGTTCCCCACGCCAGAATCAAAAACGTCGCTGCAGCCACAATTACCGGGCCAATCGCCAGGCCATCCAGACCATCCGTCAGATTCACCGCGTTCGCCGTACCGACAATTACCAACAGCGCAAACGGCACATAAATATACAGCGGCAACGTCAGGCTGAACTTCTCCGTACTCACAAACGGCAGGTACAACTCCGTCGAATAACTGAACGCTTCCGACTTAAACATCACCATCAGCAGTGCAAACGCGCATCCAAACTCAATGGCCAGTCGCACCTTACCCGACAAGCCCTTGCTCGACTTACCGCGCAGCTTCGAGGCGTCGTCAAAATACCCGACCACCGCAAAACATACCGTCATCGCCAGCACGACCATCACGTACGAGTTTTTTAAGTCCGCCCATAATATCGTCGAGACAACGACCGAGAATAAAATGATGACGCCACCCATCGTCGGCGTGCCGGCCTTACTAAAATGGCTCTTCGGACCATCCTCGCGAATCACCTGGCCAATTTGCTGAGACTGCAGCTTACGAATAAACCACGGATACAAGAAAAAACTCATCCCAAGCGACGTCAACATCGCTGCGACGACCCGGAAGCTCACATAACGAAATACGTTAAATGGCGTAAATGCGTCTTTTAGCCAGAAGAAAAGTTCAAACAACATAGCCGACTACCTCAGGTGCTGCCGGGTTACTGGTATAAAAAAACTCTCTCGTACAAAACCGCGCGAACGCCGTTTTGTACGCCCTCTTTGTCACGTACTCAACCCATCGTCTATTCTCCCAATGAACGGAGTACTTCAACAATCTCTTCAAGCCGGCTTCCACGACTCCCTTTCAAAAATACAAGTGCTGGATCGCGCTTCAACAACCACGCTGCGGCATCACCAACATTGCCAGCCGCAAATACATCCAGCGCCAAATTATCTACAGATTGAGCTGCCACCTCGGCGGCCTGACACATCACGCTCGCAAATTTTCCGACCGCAACAAATCCACGCAAACCAGGTTTCGACGTAACATACCGCGCAACTTCTTCATGAAGCCGCACCGCCTCGTTTTCGCCCAACTCACGCATCTCACCGAGCACGACAATTCGATCGCCGACATGCTCAATGCTCATAAACGCATCAAACGAAGCCCGAACACTTGATGGATTCGCGTTGTACGCATCATCAATAATCTCAAATTTCCCAACGCTTACCCGCCGCCATCGACCACCTGGCAACGCAAAGTCGTCGAAGCAATCGGCAGATTCCAAAACACTGCGCAGCAACACTTCACCACCAACAGCCACAAGCGTTGCACACGCTGCCGCCAGGTTTTGCGCATTGTGCGCACCGGCCAGAGGCAACCGCACAGCAAACTTGTTAGAATTCACTTGAACTTCCACAAGCTGCCCACCATCCGCCAGCACCTGCTTCACCGCACAACGCACGTCCGCACTATCTTCCGTGCCAAACGTCAAAACGCGGCCCCAAAAACCCTCACCTATTACTTTAGAGGATTCGCAAACCGGCACAATCGCTACGGTTTTCTCATCAGACTCCAAAAAAATTTCCGACTTCGCACGACGCACGCCATCCAGCGATCCAAATCCTTCCAGATGCGCATGACCAATCGACGTAATGATCCGCTCACTTGCCGGCGCCAACGCGATCAATTCCGCAATGTCACCAGCCCCATTCGCGCCCATCTCAACAATCAAATGATCGCAACGAAGCGGCAACGCACACAACGTCAGCGGCAACCCGATCTGATTGTTCAAATTCCCATGCGTCGCATGAACCAGCCCAACCTTTCGCCACAGCCTGGCCAAAATTTCTTTGGTCGTCGTCTTGCCATTCGAGCCTGTCACCGCAATCGAATGAAGACCTTCGTCAGTCGCCTCTTTCCACAACGCATTGCCGAGCCACCCCAACGCCTTTTCAGGATCCTCAACCTCGATCATCGCAAATCCGGGGCAAACAATCGATCGCCCACGCTTCACAATGGCGGCAACCGCGCCACTCTCAAAAGCCTTGTCCAAAAAATCGTGCGCATCAAAATTCTCACCCGAAAGCGCCACGAACAAAACGCCAGCCTCAATCGCCCGCGTATCGCTCGAAACACCCGAAATGCGAATATCACTTGTCGCTTCGCCTGAATCCCCACGATTTGCGTTCAGAACACCCCCGACCGCGCTCGCGATCTTCTCAAGACTCCACGTCGAAATCCGCAAAAAATCCGTCATGCTCGACGCCCCTGCAATGCGCTGCGCGCTTCCTCGACATCATCAAAAGCAAACTGCTTACCCTGAATCTCCTGATACTTTTCGTGCCCCTTGCCCGCGATCAACACAACGTCCTGCGCACCCGCTTCCGCAATCGCTTTCGCAATCGCCTGGCGCCGGTCCACCTCATGCACCACGTTTGCATGGGCAGAAATCCCGCCCAAAATATCATTCACAATCGTCTGCGGATCTTCACTTCGCGGATTATCCGACGTCACCCAAATTCGATCCGCCAGACGCGCACCGACCTCACCCATCACCGGACGTTTTTGACGATCGCGATCACCGCCACAACCAAAAACCACGACCAACTTCCCCTGTACCAACGGCCGCAACGTCAAAAGAGCACGCTCCAGAGCATCCGGCGTATGTGCAAAATCCACAAACACCGCCGGCGACTTATCCGCTGCATCGTCCGCCAGCCGAACACGTTCCAATCGACCAGGCACACCCGCAATATTGCCAAGCCCTTCACAAATCGCAGCCGGTTCAACACCGCGCGCAATCGCTGCAGCCACCGCCGCCAGGCAATTCGACACATTGAATTCCCCCAACATGCCGGTTTTTAACGACAACAAACCAGCAGGCGTCTGAATCTGCAAATCCATGCCATCGATCCCCTGCTCGATCGCCGTGCAATAAACGTCCGCCCCTTCAAAATCCGTAATTCCCGCACCAATCGCAAAACCAATACAACGAACTCGCCCCTTCTCACCTACCAGCTTAGCAAGTGATCGACCTTCCTCGTCATCCAGATTGATCACCGCAACCGGTTTTTTACCAGCCACAGCCGCAGCCGGTAAAAGTTCCAAAAACAACCGCCGCTTGGCCTCCGCATACGCTTCCATCGAACCGTGAAAATCCAGATGATCCTGCGTCAGATTCGTAAAAACACCGACATCAAACAAAACACCGTTCAGCCGATGCGTCGACAAGCCATGACTGGAAACTTCCATGATCACATCGCTCACATCATCAGCCGCCATGCGAGCCATCAAATCGTGCACGACCAGACTTTCCGGTGTCGTATTCGCCGCCCGCAAAACTGTCGTCCCCCAACGATAATTGATCGTCCCCACAACACCGCTTTTTCGCTTCGCTGCCGCAAAAATCGCTTCCAACAAATACGACGTCGTCGTTTTACCGTTCGTACCCGTAATTCCCACGACACCCAGTTCACTGGTCGGAGAATTATAATAGGCCGACGCCACCTGCCCGAGGATCGCACGCGTATTTTCGGCCGCTAAAACCGCACATCCAAGCGCACCACAGTCAATCTCATCAACACGATCCAGATCGACCAACACGCCAACTGCTCCTGCTTTCGCCGCCGCCTGCAAAAAATCATGGCCATCATGTCGCGCACCGGCAAGCGCCACAAAAAGCGTTCCCGGCCCGACCTGTCGTGAATCAAACGTGATCTGCAAAACCTGCGCATCGAGCGCTGCATCACTACCGACCTGCTCCAGACCAGGAACTTGCCCAAGAATCTCCCGAATACTTTTTCCGTGTAATTCCACTGCATTTCCGATCAAAACGTCTGCGTAAATAAATACTTCCGCGCCAAACAACTACATAACGCCGAGAACTAGTCCCCACTGAAAAATCACTGAAGCGTTCCCAGCGAAGGTTCATCGGCTATCAAACTATCCGCGGCCACCGGCGACAAAATCAGACTCAATGAAAATTCTTCACCAATTACCGTACCCGCCGGCGGATTCTGCGATACCACGCGTCCCCAACCCTCAATCTGTGGAGAAATTCCCAGGTCTTCGCTCCGATGCATCGCCTGACGAAGCGTCATCTTCTGAAAATCCGGTACGCGACGCTGATTCTCTCCCACCTCGCCCTCAAGCTCTTCACCATCAAACGCGGAAATTCCGTCATCCAACACCCGCATCGCCGGCAACATCACAATTCCCGCCGGAGCAGTCGGCGCAAGCAATGGCTCTGGCTTGTCGGGATGCTCAGCATCAACGTCATAATTAAACCGCTCGCTTTCCTCCAACGGCATAATTCCGCGCAAAGCCAGCGTTTCCCGTGCAATCGTCGCAAACGCCGGTCCGGCGACCACACCACCGTAATGCATCTTTTGCGGCTCATCGATGATCACAACTATGACAACCTCAGGCTGTTCCGCCGGCACAAACCCGATGTAGCCAGCCATCCACATGTGCGCATCATAACGACGCGTTTCCGGATTAACCTTTTGCGCAGTTCCCGTTTTCGCTGCGACCGTAAAACCTTCAATCGCACCGCGCGTTCCCGTTCCACCTTTCACCGTCACCAGACTCATCGCCCGCGCAACATCGCGCGCAACTTCCGGCGACAATATCTGACGCACCAGCGTCGGCTCCGTTTGACGCACAACCTTGCCATCACGATCGATTACCGCATCAATGATCCGCGGTTTGAGCAGCATCCCACCGTTCGCAATCGCACCCAGCGCCACTGCCAATTGCATCGGCGTCGACGTCAATCCTTGCCCGAACGCGATATTCGCAAATGAAATCTCCGCCCAACGATCCGGCGGCCACAACATACCCGGCTGTTCACCGCGCAAACCAACGCCTGTGCGAGATCCAAACCCAAACGCTCGGATATACTCATAAAAACGATCACGACCGATCGTCTGCGCTATTTTATACGAACCGATATTACTGGAAACCTGCATGATTTCCGCTGCCGTCAACGTATCCGCACGCTTCGTATCGCGAATCGTATAACGCCCGATCTTCATACGCCCGTCTTCAACATCAAACCGCGTATCCAACGATATCGCTTTTTCCTGCAACGCCGCAGCCAGCACAAACGGCTTAAAAACAGATCCCGGCTCAAACGTATCCGTCACCAGCCGCATGCGCCAATCGCCCGATTTATGATCGCCCACGCGGTTCGGATCAAACGACGGCGTATTCGCAATCGCCAATACGTCGCCCGTATGTACATCGAGCACAACCGCATAACCGCCCTTCGCACTAAACTCCGCAACCTGCGCTGCAATCGCCGATTCCGCCACAGCCTGAATCTTCTCGTCGATCGTCAAACGAACACTATTGCCCTCAAACGACCGGAAATCCGGCATTTCGTTCGTCAGCATCGCACGGCCCTGCGCATCACGCGAAACCGTCAATTCGTATTCACTCCCGGCCATTTCCTTATCGAGCATGCGCTCAATACCTTCCAGGCCGTTGCCGTCAATGCCCGTAAAACCCAGCAATTGCCCCGCGCGCGTACCCAGCGGATAATAACGCTTGTACTCGTCGGTGATCCCGACGCCACGTATTTTCAGCTCGCGAATCGCTTCCGCAGAAGCAGGCCGCGCCTGACGCTCAAGCCACACAAATCCCGACTTTGACGACAGCCGTTCCACCAATTTTTCGTAGCTAATATTCAAATGCGGCGCCAGACGACGCGCTTCGCGCTCAGGATTCTCGATGTCTCGAGGATGCGCAAACACACTGGGGATCTTGACCGATACCGCCAGCTCCGTACCATTTCGATCGATCACGTTGCCGCGCCGTGCCTGCAACGTAATCTGTCGATTCAACTGCGTCGCCGACCGCTTACTCAACGCCTCGGCTTCCACCGTTTGAAGATAATAAACTCGCCCAACGACCGTAAAAAGACCCAGAACGAGAATCGATGCGACGAGCACGATGCGCACCTTCATCCATTTTCGTTCTTTTGAGTCGTCGCCCCGCACTTTCATCGCAACATCGCGCATTTTTTAGTCCTACATCCTACAACTACATGCGGGATCTACTTGCACCTGAGCCAGGCCGTTTCTCAATAATCAAGACTTGCGTGCTCAACACCATTGGCAACCGATTTATGATCCGAATCCAAAAGACGAATCGTGAAAACCTGATGTGGACGTACCTGCTCCAGACCAAACTGCTCTCGCGCCACTGACGCAATCCGTTCCGTGCGCCCCTGAACGGCCGCCTCAATACTCAACTTTTTATGATCTTCAAGAATCGTACGATGTTCACTCGTCACGTCTGCTATCTGGTAGCCAAGATTCACAATTCGATACTCGTGCCAGACATGAAATAATAGAATCCCCATCGGAATCCCAACGATCAGCACCATCTTCAACACGGCTGTCGCATCTTTTATCAAACCTTTCATGAACTCACCCATCGCACTTCACCCTTGGCATTCAACTATTCGCATTGCACGTCAACCGACCAAACCCACACAATAACTACCCGCCTACTCCCCTACAAAACCTGTGCTGCCCGTAACCGTGCACTGCGCGACCGAGGGTTGGCTTCCAACTCATCCGGCAAAGCCATCATTGGCTTCGACGTCAAAATCTTCACTTCCGATCGAGCCTGACACACGCAACCCGGCAAACGCGGCGGACAAACACATGCCGACGCCAGGTCGCGAAATCCAATTTTTACAATCCGATCTTCAAGCGAGTGAAAGCTAATAAACACCGCACGGCCGCCCGAACGAACAACATCCGGCACCGACATCACTGCCTTCTCCAGATGCTCAAGCTCACCGTTCACTGCGATCCGAAGCCCCTGAAAAACCAACGTCGCAGGATCAATCGTCGTCCGTCGGCCACTTCCTGCTCCGCCGCCAACAACTTCCGCAACGCACGCACGCAAGTCCGCCGTCGTCTCTAGCCTGCCCGCTTCCAGTGCATCCAGAATCGCCGTCGCTACCCGCGTCGCCGACCGAATCTCACCGTATTTACGCAATGCCGTCGACAGATCTCCATGCGAAACCGTCTCAAGATACTGCTTCAACGTCGGAACATCCTCGCCCATCCGCATATCGAGCGGACCTGGTCTGGAAAAACTAAATCCCCGCTCCGCTGTATCGATTTGATGCGAGCTGATTCCGGCATCGACCAAAAAACCGTCGACCTTCCCAAAACCAGTCGTCTCCACGTACTCCGCTGCCTGGCTATAATTGCCCTGCACAAACGTCACACGCTCCGC
>JBEBSM010000159.1:0-8276 GCA_040394315.1 Lujinxingia vulgaris | reverse complement strand
CCCCGAAGTTCCACCAGCAAACGCATAAACGTCGACCTCACCTGCCTGCGCAATATACCCGACGCGCGTCTGGCCGATTTCCAGGCGGTCCGCATGTGTCATCGCATCATTCGGCTCAATTTCAAGCCCTTTGGTCGAGGCAATATTTTCAATCGCCAGCTCATAATCAAAATTACGCGCCGCACCGATTGCGCCGGCCTGTTCAACGGCAGCAGCCAATTCGGCGGAACGAACTTCCACGTCAACCGTTCCTGGCTCAACCACGACATTGCAAAGTGCCGTAGATTCCTCAGCCGAATTGGCTATCGATGTCCGTTCTTCACCCGAGGATATCCACCGCATCCCAAGCCGGTGTTTTGTGCCCCGTGGCGTCAACCGAACCTGGTAAATGTGTTTTGGAGCAACTTTTTCCACCAAATTCACAAATGGATCGCGCGCCAACGCCTCGTTTTCTGCTTCAAGATGATTCAAATCCACACCGGCCGGTTTATCTGCAAATTCCGCAGGCGTCGGTTGCTCCGGCTCGATTACAAAACGAAAACGGTCCACATCTCCAGAATCATGCAAATAACCTCGAATCGGAACGCCCGGAACAATTACCTGCGCATGCTCCTCGGTATTGTTCGGTTCTGTATCCAAAACAAAACCGGTTACCGGCAAATGTTCCGTGATCTTGAATCGATAGCTGCGTTCACGATCAAAACTGTCGCCGCTCGAAAGCACAAACCACAAACCCGGCGCACCGGGCGGCATCGCAAAGCTTGGTATGTCGGCCGAAGCTGCGGCCGACACCGTCATCGAAAACAACACGTTCTGCAACGCACGATCTGCGTACACATGAACTTGCTGCGTTAATCCGGCAATATTACTCAGCTCCAGGCTATACGCTGTGCCGCGCAAATACTCTGCCGCCACATAATAAATATCTTCATCGCGTGGACGATCATAAAACCCCTGAATTTCGCCCGGAACCTTAAATTCTGTCGCCAGATTCACAACATCGTTCGGCTCACTTTCGATAAGTCCGCCCGCCAAACGCCGCCGAAACTCGACTTTGTACGCGCCGTTACTCTCATCGATTTTGCCATTTTTGCCAGCCGCCGCCACGAAAAAACGCTGTGGTCCCTTTCCCAACGAGACATCACCCGTAAGGCTTCCAACCGACAACACCGGCACCGATTCCGCCTGACCCGCCCTGACAAGATCGTACAACAACGGTGCAGCACCAGGCTGGCCTGGAATCTCGAGATACAGCGCAATGTCCAACGCGCTGCTCAATGGCGTCACGATAAGCTCAAACAAGTCCTCGCCAGGCTCCTCGGTTGCCACGGAATACCAGTCAACATCGTGTTCCGATTGCAACACGCCGTGCATTGCCCGCAGTTCTTTTCGAAGAACGATAGGCGTCGCATCATCAGGACTGTCGTTTGGCTCAACTTCCCGAACCTGCTCTTGTTGAACAATCTCGGTCCGTGCCGCAACACGATCCTCGTCTTTCGACGGCTTGGAGACAAAATTGCGAACGCGTGCCTCACAATCACAGCCGGATATAGCTAGCAAAAGGAGCAGCGAGCCCAGAATAGTTCGGCGCGCACCTGGCATGAACAGCTCAGCTTTGGAAGGGATAATAAAAAAGGCGACTGCACGTTTGCAGCCGCCCGATTCGTTCAAACAACCGCCTTATTTACCGGCGTTATATCGTTTTACAAGCTCTTTGGTCAGATCCATACCGTCTTTTGCGTACAGAACCGAGGATTCCGTGCGCTCAAAGATCATCGTATAGCTCTGCTCTTTGCCAATTCCCTCGATGATTTTACGCATTTTCTCGAAAATCTTCTTGGTTGCTTCACCTTCTTTGGTAGCAAGTTCGCCCTGCAGCGAGACATACAGTTGCTGAAGTTCGTACATTTTCTGCTGAAACTCCGCGCCTTTTTGACGGCGAGCATCTTCCGACAACATCGCAGCCTGGGCTTCGAATTGCTCTTTGAGCTTTACGACTTCTTGCTGCTTTTTATCGAGTTGCGTTTGCTTGGCCTTGAAATCCTTCTCAAGCTGCGCTTTGATCTTTTTGCCTTCCTCGATTTCATTCAATGCCTTCTGCAAATCCACGTAGCCCAGTTTGGGCACTGCAGTCTGCGCAAAAGCAGGCATACTGGCGAACAACAAGCCAACGACCATTACGACGCCTGCCAACAAACGCAGACCTGGTGCAAATCGACTATCAAGATGAAGTGTGCTCATGAAAGATCTCCTAAACAAAATCGGATTACGCATCATTAAAATGCATTTGAAATACTGAAATCGAAAACATACGACTTCTCACCCGGTAAGCGTTGCAGCGGGATTCCCCACTCAAAGCGCAACGGACCCATTGGACTTGCCCAGCGAATACCTGCTCCACCAGCGGTTCGAAGCGTGTTGTGATAATCGTCCGAAGCCTCACGAAAGATATCAGGCACCACAGTTAAAGACTGATTCTCGCCGAATGCATTCCCTGCATCGAGAAAGAATACACCTTTGATGTTTGCAGCCGCAAAAATTGGAAACTCAAGCTCGGCCGTCAGCGTCAAACGCTTGTTACCGCCAATCTGCATCTCATTGCCCGAGAACGCCGGATCTCCGCCTGCCGCAGGTACACGTCGAACAGGTCCAAGTGAAAAGCGCTCAAACCCACGAACCGTTGTCGGTCCGCCTGCGAAGAACCGCTCGAAAATAGGTACCGGACGATCCTCCGACATACTGACGATATAACCAAAGTTTGCATTCAAACGAAGGACAAATTCCCACACAACCGGGAAATAAAAGCGCGATTCCGCTTCGTATTTCAGAAATTCATTCTCGCTCAACGTCAGATTACGTGCGGCCGCTTCAACCCGAAACGAATGGTACTGACCAGAGGTCGGAAACAAACGATTGTTTCGTGTGTCATAATAGGTACCGACACGAACACTGCTCGTAATACCGCCTGCGAACAAATCCGGTGCCTGCTGAATAACCGTTCCACCCGTACCGCCCGGTGTTACATCAACGGTTTCAAGCTTATACGTCAGCGCCAGGCTCAAATCACCGGGAATCCCCAGATTAAACCGCTGAGAAATCGGATAACCAAACGTTAAGTTTCCACCGCGCGAAAGTCTGGAGAAATCCTGATACGCAAAGTCGAAATTGTAGAGATCCGCACTAAACTGCCAGCGCGATCCCATAAACCATGGCTCGGAAAACTGCAGATTAAACAGCGTCCGAATACTCGACGCCTGCACGTTAAATCCGAGCGATTGTCCACGACCCAGAAAGTTATTTTCCGAGATCTGAGCATTGAAAATGAAGCTTTCCTGACTCGAAATACCCGCGCCGACCTGGAACGTACCGGTAGAACGCTCACGAAGTTCAACGCGCAGGTTAATCACGTCATCGCGGTCACCGCGCTGACTGGTGATCGTAACGGCCTCAAAATAGCCGAGTCGTTCCATACGTGCGCGCGACGTCTCAACCTTGGTGATCGAATATTGATCGCCCTCTTGAATCAACATCTCGCGCCGCAAAACTTTGTCGCGTGTTCGCGTATTACCGACCACTTCAATGCGGCCGATGTTTACCTTTTTGCCCTGCTCAATATCATACATCACCGCAACGGTTTTGGTCGCAGCATCCAGCCGGGTGAGTGGATTCACGTTTACATACGCGTAACCAGCATCCTGATACAGAACACGCAGCGCTTCCATATCGCGTCGCATCGTGCCGTAACTGAATGTTTCACCGGGCTTCAGGACTGTCATCGCCAGCAATTCATCGCGCTCAAGCAATAAATCACCCTGCACATCAAGTGACGCCGTTGAAAAACGGTCGCCTTCATCGATCTGAATGCTGATGTACAAATAGCGTTTATCGCGAGACAGCCGAATATGCGGCATATTTACCGATACTTGAACGAATCCCTTGTCGTAATAATACGCGGTGATGCGCTGCAAGTCGGTTTCAAAGTCACGCTCTCGAAAGTTGCCAAAGCTGCTCATAAACGACAGCCAGTGCTCCTCTCGGGTCTGCATAATATTGCGTAATTCATCGTCAGGAATCGATTTATTTCCGAGGAAATTAATCTGTTTAACCATGACCTTCGCATATTCGCGAATCTCAAACGTTACCACCGCCAGATCCGGACGATCCGGTGGCGAACTGATTACGTAATCGACTTCGGCCAGGAAAAAACCTTTTTCCGTGTACAAATCACGGATTTTTTCGGTATTTGCAGCGACCTGCGCGGTGTTCAAAATCCCAAAACGCTTCAGATCAACAACCGCTTCGATATCTTCCTGGCTAACTTCGCTGTTGCCAGAATATCGAATTGCTTCGATCGCCGGCTTTTCGACGACCAAAAAACTTACAATGTGTTTACCGGTTTGACTGCCAGATTCAACAACCGTGCTATCGACCTGAATGTCGTCAAAATAGCCCAACTCGTAAATTGCACGAATATCAAGGCTTACCGTGTCAAGATTCAACGGCTCATCAGTTTTGGTCTTGATCTGACGTAAAACGGTTTCGCTTTCGACGCGTCTGTTTCCGCGAACCTGAATGATATCAACGACTTCATCGGCACGAGCGGCGCGACCCTTCGGCATTTTTACCGGTTCGCGAAGCGGCGCTTCCGGCGCAACCGTTCGGGTGCTCTCCGCCGGATCCGGCATTAGCGGATCTTGAATGCTTGACTGTGCCGATAACTCAGGCGCGGCCACCAGCATGGCTGCCAGCCCGACGAACGCAAACACGACCCGTTTGAGAACCGGCCGATTCGTTATGCCACTCGTTGCCATGTTGCCAGTCATCCGGTTTTTTCCGGCATGAGGTCGAGAAAATTTCACATCATTCCTTGACAATTATACAAACAGCACCACCTACAAACCCACCAGAGTCTCGAACTCTGGCTATTTCGCGCATACAATTGCGAAAGCCGCTCATCTCAGGTGCGCTATCTTCTATATTGCTCAAATACACACGCTTTATTGGCCTTCAAATACACAACGTCAGCTCGACTCACCAGCCCGTATTGCCGACGCTAATTCACTTTCACGCACATCAATCCCTGAATTGCCTCTGGCAAATGGGATCAATTTGCCGTTTTCCACCAAAAGCCTTATCGGCATTTCATCAGCGAGACGCGGATCGTGCGTAACAACAATAACCGTGACCCCAGTTTGTTCATTGAGGTCGCGAAGCACTGCATGTATCCCGGCGCCAGTCTTCAGGTCAAGATTGCCTGTCGGTTCATCGGTAAGAAGCACGCGCGGTTTCATAAATAATGCGCGCGCTATCGCAACACGCTGCTGCTCGCCGCCCGACAATTCACCAGGCTGGTGATGACGACGCTCCGACAATCCAACGAGTTCCAAAAGCTCCGCGGCGCGCCGTTCGGATTCTGCGCGCCCTTTTCGACCAATCAATCCCGGCATCATCACGTTTTCGAGAGCTGTAAACTCTGGCAACAAATGGTGAAATTGGAAAACAAACCCAATTTCTTTGTTTCGAAAACTGGCGAGTTCGGCGGAGGATTGGGCGAAGACATCGCGGCCGTCAAAGAGGACGCGACCGCTCGTCGGCGTATCCAGTGTGCCGATGATCTGCAAAAGCGTGCTTTTACCCGCGCCACTGACACCCATGATTGCGATCCGATCGCCTTCATTGATTACCAGATCGAGATCACGCAATACCGCGAGCTCTTTGCCCCGCAATGAATACTTTTTCGTCAGTCCCTGAATTTCGATCAGCGGCCGTTTTGGTTCAGTCATAACGCAATCCTTCAACAGGCCGCAAACGGGCTGCCTGATAAGACGGGTACAAAGTAGCAAGCAGACTAATGAAGACGGTGCTCACAAGAATCACCACAATCTCAACCGGATCCACTTCCACCGGAAGCGTGGAAATATAATATACTTCCGAATTCAGCGGAAAGCCGACAGTCTGCAAAAAATAACAGATCCCAAGACCAAACATCAGTCCTAACAATGCGCCGACGACTCCAATCACCGTGCCTTGGAACATGAACGTACGCATAATGCCACCATCACTTGCGCCCATGCTCTTCAAGATAGCGATTTCTCGGCCCTTCTCGATAACAATCATAATGAGCATCGCAACAATGCTAAAGCTTGCGACCAGGATGATGAACGTCAAAATGATGAACATCGATAGTTTTTCCAGTTTCAAGGCGAAAAACAAGCTCTGATTCATCTGTTGCCAGTCCAAAACCTGCACGGATGGTCCGAGTTTTTCTTGAATCGTCTTCGCAATACCGACTGAAACGTTTACGTCGACAGTTTTTAGTTCAATGCCTGTCGCGCCGTCCAGACTCAGGAAATCTGCAGCATCTTCAAGCATTGTGTACGCAAAATTCGCGTCGTATTCGTACATTCCGCTGTAGAAAATCGCCACAATTCGAAACGGCCGACTACGCGGAAGCGGACCCATCGGGCCCATATCACCGCGCGGCGTAACAACATTGACTTCATCACCCAACTTCACCTGCAAAGACTTCGCAAGCTCCGGCCCGATAATAAGTCCGGGAAGTCGAGGCCCGCTTGATTTTGCAGGGGCATCACCGGTAATCGACGGCATTCCACCGTCTTCCTCGGCTACTTCAACCTCATCATCAAACATCGAAGGCATAAAACCTTCTTCGTCGTCGGCCTCGTCCAGGTTTTCTACGATTTCCGGCTCAACCTGCCCGCGCTTTTTCGCAATCTCTTTCTCAAGATCTTTGCGTTCATTATTCAGGCGGCCAAGAAGTTCATCCAACTCGGCATCACGCTTGGCCGACAATTCTTTGAGCATCGGTTGAGGATCTTTGAGATATTCGAGTTTTCCTTCCGTAATCTCTTTGATCAAATCGCTCACTTGCGTGACGCGCTGAATGTCGACGCCGCGCAAAATGACACCGCTCAAATTCGTCGGACTCGAGATCATCACTTCGCTTTCAATAAATGGCGAAGCGCCGATAACCCCGGTGACGTTGAGCATATCGTCGGCAATGGCTTCCGCATTATCGAGCACGCCATAATCTGGCGCCTGGATAACGATATGTGCCTTTGCACCGAGGATTTTGTCGGTCAGGTCTTTTTTAAAACCACCCATTACGCTGAGCACGACAATCAAGGCCGTGACGCCTAACGCCACGCCAAAGATCGAAATCAGCGTAATGATTGAAAGCACGCGACTTCGCTGTTTGGCCATCAAATAGCGAAGCCCGATAAAAGTTTCGTATGGCATTTTAAGCTGGTTTCACGCTGGTCACTGAATGCTTATTGAGCGCCAGAGTTAATTGAACAGCATCAGGAGACGACGGCCCACAAGGGCCGCCGTCTCCGCTGCAAATGACGCATGAGCGAGCGAACGACGTGTTCTCAATTTGAATGACTTGAAAACACATCATGCATCCGCACCCGAATTTTTACTATTTCCGTCCATCAGCAAAAACGCTTCGACGAATGGATCGAGATGACCGTCCAGTACCTTGTCCACGTTGTTTTCGACCTGCCCCGTTCGCAAATCCTTGATCTGCTTATAAGGATGCAGAACATACGACCGAATCTGGCTGCCGAACGCAACGTCTTTTTGTACCGCGTGCTCTTCCGACGCCTTATCCTGCCGCATTTTCATTTCCCGCTCATACAAGCGAGATTTAAGCAGCTTCATGGCTGTCGATTTATTCTTGTGTTGCGAGCGCTCAAGCTGACACGCAACAACCAGTCCGGTTGGCAAGTGCGTCAAACGCACGGCCGAATCCGTTCGGTTAACGTGCTGACCACCGGCTCCCGACGCGCGATACGTATCGATGCGCAAATCCGACTCGTTTACCTCAATATCGATATCGTCATCGACTTCCGGAAAAACCGAGACGGCCGCAAAACTGGTATGACGACGCTTTGCGCTATCAAACGGGCTGATGCGAACAAGCCGATGAACGCCCGACTCTGCCTTGAGATGGCCGTAAGCGAATTCACCGCCCGAAACACGGATATCAACGCTTTTGATGCCGGCTTCGTCGCCGTCCTGAAAGTCGGTAATTTCCGCGGTCCAACCTTTGATTTCGAAATAGCGAAGATACATCCGAAACAAGATCGATGCCCAGTCCTGGCTTTCCGTCCCGCCAGCGCCTGCATGAATCGTCACGATTGCATTCAGATCATCATGTTCACCGCCAAGCATTCGACGTGTTTCCATGCTTTGAATGGCTTTACGTGCCGATTCCACCAGATCTGCTGCTTCGGACATCGCCTGTTCAT
>JBEBSM010000158.1:0-8320 GCA_040394315.1 Lujinxingia vulgaris | reverse complement strand
GTCGGAGTCGGTCGAGATATGTCTGCAGATTCTGGACAGCCTTGGGGAGGCGCACGCGCAGGGGATTGTTCACCGTGATTTGAAGCCTGCCAATATTATGATTGGTAAGGACACTCAGGTGGTGAAAGTTCTGGATTTTGGCGTTGCGAAAATGCTGGAAGATTCTGAACAATCGCGTAAGACGATAAGCGGGCGGCAATCGACGCAGTTTATTGGCACGCCTGTTTATATGAGTCCGGAACAGATTTTGGGCCAGGGCATCGTAGCATCGAGTGATCTGTATAGTCTGGGGTTGATTTTATACGAAACGTTGACGGGTGAAGTCGGTGTTACGGGCGATACGGTCGCGTCGGTTGCGCGTCAACATCTGGAAGATGCGCCGCTGCCGCTGGCACGATTGCATACGATTGCGCCGCCGTTGCAGGCGATTTTGCTGCGTGCAACCGCACGTCATCCAAGGGATCGTTACGCATCGGCCAAAGAGTTTCGTGATGATTTAGAGGCATTTAAGAGTGGTCGGGCCGGCCAAAGTGTGACGGATTCTGGTATTTTCAAACCCGCGCCGTCGGTGATGGGACGGGAGAAGCATGGCGTTAAGGGACCGCCGCCCAGGCCGTCGCAACAGACAACGGAGAAGTCCGGATTGCTCGATGTGTTTAAGGGGCAGGGCTATATTGGACTGCCCGAAGACAGTGAGGGAGAAGACTATTTCTCTCCCGCAGCACGTCCCTTACCTGCACCGCTTCCTCGCCCGACACCGTCGACATCGGTTCCATCGGCGCGGCGGATAAAGTCGCCGGGTGTACGGGGCGTGACCGAGCCGTTGAAGCTTGATTTGGAGGATGTTCATCGGCCGCAACGTGATCGCGTGCGTGGGCCGGTGGCCGATATGACGGCTTCGGGACGTACGCGCGCGGATCGATTCGGTGATAACTCGTTGGTTTTCCTGGGTTGTGTTTTGGCGAGTTGTGTCGCGCTGTTTGCAATATTTGTGCTGATAAGTAGCACGATGATGGAGCATGCGCCGTGGATGAGGATTGCGGCGGGACTGTTGCTTCCATTGTTGCTGGTGACGCTTGGCGCTGGATTTGCGACGGTAACGGTCGAGCATCTAACATTTGTGCGACGCTGGGTGGTTCCGGTAACGCGTAATTTGGGCGCTTTTTTGCTGACAACGATTGTATTGTTTGCGCTATTTGGGGCGAATGCTGCAGCGCAGGGTTTACAGCGTAACTCGACGTGGTTTATAGAGTATTTACCTGAAGTTATGCAGCTTGAAGCATTGATCGTAGTTACGCAGACCGTATCGTTACAGGCTGCGAAAGTATTTTCGTGGATTGGCGCACTCATCCCCTGGTAGGATTGAGCGTTCGGGCTGTGTGCACGGCGTGTGGGAGCTCACGAATAACCCGGGAAATGAGGCTATGTCGAACGAACCGATCCTAAATTCCAGCCGTAAATTCAGTGTAGTGCCGGGTGAATTGCTGCATGAACGTTATCGTATCGGCGATGCGATCGGGACGGGCGCGTACGGCGAGATATTTAGTGCGATCGATGAGCAGACGGGAGCGCAGGTAGCGATCAAGGCGCTGCCGCTGGGTATTCGCGATATCAATGACACTGCGCGGGGGCGTTTTCATCGAGAGATGATGATTATCCGTAATCTGGACCATCCGAATATCATCGGGATTTATGATTGGGGTGAGACGGATAATCAGGTTGTTTTTATGGCGCTGGAGTATGTCGATGGGCATACGCTTGAGCGGATTGTGCGTAATCAGCCGATGACGTGGGAACACGCGTTTGATGTGGTTGTGCAGCTGATTCAGGCTTTGCAGGCGGCGCATCGTCAGGGCGTAATTCATCGAGATTTGAAGCCTGCAAACATCATGCTTTCGCGAAAAGCGGATGGTTTTTATGTGGTAAAAGTTCTTGATTTTGGGATGGCTAAAGTGCTTGCCAGGATGGAGGACGAATCGATTATCGAATTGACCCGGGAGGGCATTGCGGTGGGGACGCCGCGCTACATTGCGCCGGAGCAAGCGCGTGGATTGCCGATCGGGCCGACGGCCGATTTGTATGCTGTGGGTTTGCTGTTGTATGAAATGTTGACCGGCGTTCAGGCTGTCACAGCGAATTCGGTTGAACTTGCGGTGCGCGCTCATGTTTCGCCGGAACCGTTGGATCTGGCTGCAATCGAGCAGATTCCGGTGGCGGTTCGAGCGGTTCTTAGGAAATTGTTGGAAAAGCAGGTTGAAAATCGCTATCAAGATGCGGCCGAGGTTCTGGATGCGCTTTATTTGGTGAAGCAGTCCATGGACGGTACTTCGCGCGCGGCTGGGGAGGCTCCGGTAAACGTGCGGGTCCATCGTGTTCAAGCGGAGCGAGCGCGCAAAGGTGGGTTTTTTATGCCGCGTACAGCGAGCGAAACCGTGGAGGCGCTTGCGGCTTTGTGTGTGTGTGCGGCTGCCTGCTGGATTATGTTTTCGCAATTTTCGCAATCGTGGGTTTTGATTCCGGTTTTCATGGCGGTGGCCATTCCAGGTACGGCCGGGCTGCTGGCGATTGTGTTCGATTCCGGCGAATGGAAGTACGGCGTGTGGCGTCTGCTGTGGGTGGTTGGGCTATTGAGCATCGGGATGGGATTGGTTGTGAGCTGAAAAAATTCCGAAGTTATTGGAATGCTCTCGGGCAGCGCATGGTTGAATGCAGCTGTCGTGCAAGGTTTGAATCAAAGAGTTCGGCGATGTGCGGCGTTGCTATACTTGACCAAGAAGAAATCTGGTTATAGGTGTGCGTTCGCATCGTTTTCGATAGTTGTCTTGTTCTATCAGTAATTCCTCGAAGGAGTTGTTCATGTTTTCAACGAAAAAACATCTGTTCGCGTTGGCAATTGTAGCCGCTTTGGGCGGTTCGGTTGCCTGTAATAACTCGTCAAAACCGGCTGCGGAAACTTCGAAAGAAGTAGCGGCCGAAGGCGAGACGGCGGCAGGTGAAGGTACCGCAGCGAAGTCTTCTGAAATCAATGTTGAAGAACTTCCATTCTACGCGAAGGGTCCGGTTGCTACGGTTGATGGCACGGTGATTCCAGCAGAGCGTTTTAATATCATTGCTGAGCGTCGCTCACAGCAAATGCCTGGGAACATTCCTGGACAGATGTTGCAGATCTACAAAAAGCAGACTGCTGACATGGTGATCGATGAGTTTTTGATCGAGCGCAAAATTGCTGCAGAAAAGATCGAAGCAACCCCGGAAGAAGTGACGGCGGCTCTGAATGAGTTCAAGGAACGCTTTCCGGATGAGACGGTTTACAACTCTTTTCTTGAGCACAACAAGATTACGGAAGACGTGATTCGCGAGGACATCGGCAAGGATGTTGCGCTTCGTAAGATCATTGCGAAATCGCACAACATCGAAGTGGATGAAGCCAAGGTCCAGGCTTTCTACGATGAAAATAAGCAGCGCTTTGAGCAGCAAGAAGAGGTTCAAGCGAGCCACATTCTGCTGAAAATCGAAGACGGTGCGGATGATGCAACGGTTGCGGCTCGCAAAAAAGAGGCCGAGGCAATCGTGAAGGAAGCGCGCGCCAAGGATGCTGACTTTGCAGCGCTTGCTCGTGCGAAATCGGAAGGACCAAGCGCTGAGACCGGTGGTGCACTGGATTTCTTCCCGAAAAACCGCATGGTTCCTGAGTTTTCCGAAGTAGCCTTCAAGATGAAGAATGGCGAAATTTCAGATCCAGTTCGTACGCAATTTGGTTTCCACATCATCAAGGTAACGGATCGTCGTGATGCACGCATCGTGCCGTTCGACGAAGTAAAGCCGATGATCGAAGAGCAGCTCAAAAACGAAGTGATTCGCGAAGCGATGACGCAGTTTTTGGAAGAACTCAAAAAAGACGTGAAAATCGAGCGTCATGAAGACAATCTGGTTGTGAATGCTCCGGCTGAGGCTCCTGCGATGGATATGCCGAACTTCGATGATCCAGAGCAGTTGAAATTGATGTTGCAGGGCATGGGCGCTGAGCAAGGCGGCCAGGCTGAGTAATCAATAAAATGTCGGATTCGTAGGGTACGAAGCGTATCTTACTTTGACAGGTATTATGAATGCCGGCTTGTGATGAGTTGTTCGGATAGACCGGACAAAATCATTGCAAGTCGGCTTTTTTTTAACGCAGAAAATGCTGGTTATGGAGTGCAGGTTTATGGCGACTCAAACGCTTTCGATTCTTAATTCTTCGGGTGTTCTTTTGTCGGCTCGGCTGGATACTCCGGACGGCATGGAGCCTGTTGCGTATGCGATATTTGCGCATTGTTTTACGTGCACCAAGAATCTGAATATGGTGCGGCATATTAGTCGGGCACTGACGGCGGTTGGGATTGCAGTGCTGCGCTTTGATTTTACGGGACATGGCGAGAGTGAAGGCGAGATGTTGAGCGCTGGTTTGCGTTCGAATGTTTCGGATTTGAAGGTTGTTTCCGAGTATCTTGGCAAGAATTTTGCGGCGCCAGGACTGTTGATTGGCCATTCGCTTGGCGGTGCGGCGGCGATTGCTGTGGCCGGCCAGTTGCCATCGGTGCAGGCGGTTGTGACGATTGGCGCGCCGGCACGTTTGGATAGCATGTTGGAGACGCTCAAAACGGTGGGGGATGTGGATAAAGACGGCCAGGATCCGGTGCCGGTAAAGCTCGGGGTGCAGGAGTTTATGCTGTCGCAGGCTGCGCTGGATGAGTTTCGGCACAGTACGGTTTTGGAGGAAGTTGCCGCACTACAAGCAGCTTTGCTGGTGATTCACTCGCCGGATGACCGGGTTGTGGACATGGCGCATGCGGATATGTTGTTTGCAGCGGCGTCGCATCCGAAGAGTTTTATGTCGCTCGAATCGGGTGGGCATATGTTGGTGGATCGAGGCATTGCGCGTCATGTGGGGCGTGTGATCGCGAGTTGGGCGGCAGGCGTTCTGGAGATTGATTTGCCGGGAAAGGATGAAACTTTTGCCGGTGATGGTGTGGTGAATGTTCATACCGGCCAGGGTTTTCAGACGGAAATTGTAGCGAACGGGTTTTCGATGCGTGCCGATGAGCCAGCGTCGTTGGGTGGAACAGAAACGGGTCCGACGCCGTATGATTTTGTGTGTGCCGGGCTTGGTGCGTGTACGTCGATTACTTTGCGGATGTATGCGGATCGAAAGCAGTGGCCGCTTGCGTCGGTTGATGTTCAGGTAACGCATGCGAAGGTTCGCGCGAGCGAGCGCGATCCTTCGGTTGAGGGTGCCGGGCGGATTGATCAGTTTACGCGGTTGATTCGGTTGCATGGCGAATTGAGTGAGGAGCAGCGTGCGCGTTTGCTGGAAATTGCGGATCGTTGTCCGGTTCATCGTACGCTGGAAGCGCAAGCCTGGATTTCGACTGCGTTGGTCGATAGGGTGAAAGAGCAAATTGTGAGCTGACGGTTTGGTAGGAATCGTTGCGTGCTGTACAGTGTTAACAGTGCGACAATTCGAGCTATTGACGTATGAAATAGCGAGCGTTAGAGATTGCCTAGTGAATTGGTTGGGTTTGCAAAAGTTAGCCTGATTGAAAGCGAAGATTTATCGATATCCAGCCGATAGAGGCACGAGCACAGAGAAGCTGCGGCAGCGTGCGATGAGGAATTCAAAAATGTCATTTAAACATTCTGGCAAAAAAGAAGCGGCAACTGGCGAGATTCGTCCGGTGGGGGCTTTTGGCCGGATGGATGAACTGGTGGGAAATACGCCGTTGATGCGATTGAGTCGGCTTGGCGATCCGCAAAAGGCACCGGTTTACATCAAAATGGAGCAGATGAATCCCAGCGGTAGCATGCGAGATCGTTACGTGGCCGAGATTCTTGAGCGTGCGGTGCTTGCCGGTAATATTGTGCCGGGCGATACGGTTGCGCTGGCCGGACTGGATGATTCAGCGGTGGCGGCGGCGTTGTTTGGAAGTGTTCTGGGTGTGCAGGTGCGTGTTTTTGCGCCCAAGGATTCCAGTCGCAGGTTGTTGGCGTTGGCGACGCGTTACGGGGCAAAGATCATCTGGACGGATGTTGCAGGTGGCGTGGAAGGCGCGATTGAGGAAGCGGCGGCGTGGGCGCGTCAGGCGCCGGATCGCACGTACGTCGATGGCTATCGGCGTCAGGCTGTGCGCGATGCGTATTCTGCGATTGCCGGAGAGATTTTGCAGGCGCTGGGTGATCAGCGTCTGGGGGCATTTATCACATCGGTCTCGACGGGTGGAACGTTTCGGCATGTCGCGCGTGAGCTTCGGCAGACGTATCCGTCGTTGCAGGTTGGTGGCGCTGTATTGATCGATGTTGAGTATCCGGATTTGGTGGAGCATCAATTCAATTTGCTTCGTCATATTACGCTCGATGAGGTCTGGGAAATGCGCGACCAGATTGCGAAGCACGAGGGTTTGATGATCGGGCCCAAAGGCGCGGCTTGTGTGAAGGTTGCGCTTGAGCTTCAGCAGGTGCTTCCGCCGGACGAGGTGATTGTGGCGTTAAATCCAGATTCTGGTCAGCGTTATCTTGGTTGGGAGGATAAGCCTTTGTTTGCAAAGAGTTATGTTCCGGACCAGTTTTGAATGTTTGCCGTCGTTGAATCCTTATTGTTTTGAAAGGTCGTGCGGGGCCTGCAAGAGAACGTCGGAAATAGGTTGTCGTAGAAATCAGGAGTTACCATGGTAGTAACGGTTCGAATTCCCACACCGCGTTGTAAAATCACAGCGGGTCAGGAAGCCGTCGAGCAAGCTTCGGTCATTCCCGCGATCGCGGGAGGAAGGGCGTGAGTTCACACACGGTCTGGACAGAACGGCTGGAAGATAATCATCCGCCAAGGCTTCATAATTCGCTCTTAAAAGTCGTGGGAAATACACCGCTGGTCAAATTGAGGCGGGTGACTGCGCATTTGCCGGCGTCGGTTGAGATCTGGGTGAAGCTCGAGAGTATGAATCCTGGTGGTTCGGTTATGGATCGGCCTGCGCGACAGATTATTACCGAAGCAATCGCGCGTGGTGAGCTGGGTAATGGCAAGACGCTGATCGATGCGACGGGTGGAAATACCGGGATCGCGTATGCGATGATCGGTGCGTCGCTGGGTATCGAAGTGCATCTGGTGATGCCAGAAAATGTGTCGGCGCAGCGCAGGCAAATTGTTGAAGCCTACGGTGCGAAGATTATCTATTCGGATCCGGTGGAAGGTAGCGACGGCGCGATTCGTCTGGCGCGTGATATGGCCGCGAATGATACGGATGGTCGTTATTATTTTGCGAATCAGTACGGTAATCCGTCGAATCCACGGGCGCATGAGTTGACGACGGCTCCTGAGATCTGGCGTCAAACGGATGGTCGGATCACGCATTTTCTGGCGTCGACGGGAACCTCCGGCACGATCATGGGGACCGGGCGTGGGCTAAAGAAGTTCAATTCGAATATTCAGGTGATTGGTTGCCGGCCGTCGGATTCGGTTCATGGGCTGGAAAGTTTTAAGCACATGCCGACGAGCGACGTTCCTGGTATTTACGACGAATCAGAGCTTGATGATGTTATGTTCGTCGAGAATGAAGACGGTTGTGATACGGCGGAACGACTGGCCCGCGAGGAAGGTATTGCGGCAGGTGATCTGGCAGGTGCAAGTGTTTTTGCGGCATTGAAAGTTGCTGCTACGCTGCAAAGTGGTGTGGTGGTGACGGTGATTTGTGATCATGCCGACCGTTATTTCGAAGCATAGCAGTGGGGATGTTTAGCCGGGATAACCTGCGACAAATCGTGGGTTGGCTGGAGTTGGCGTATCCGTCGGAAGGTTGTGGGCTGATTTTAGAGCAGCCTGGTGGAGTGTTCCGGGTTCAGCCGTTGGAAAACCTGGCAGACAAATACCATGCGCTCGATCCGGAGGCGTATCCGCGTACGGGGCGAGATTCTTATATATTGAATCCGATTGAGATTGTGCGGGCTGAGGATCGTGGCGAACGCGTTGCGGTGGTGTTTCACAGCCACCCGGACGTTGGTGATTATTTCAGCGAGGAAGATATTGCGGCGGCGGTGATGCCGCGCACTTCCGAGGATGAGCCGCTGAGACCGAGTTATCCGGGGACGGATTATCTGGTGGTTTCGGTGCGGGACGGTCGCGCGGATCACGCGACCGTTTTTCGCTTCGATGGTGCGCAGGAAGCGTTCTGCGCGGTCGCGGTGTTTGAGGAAGAAGCGTTGCAGGGCAGTTTAATCAGGGGCAATAAGGCGTGAGTGCGAGGGCCTGGATGTCGGCCGTCTGGGTGTCCTCTGTGGGCGCAGGATCGGTTTC
>JBEBSM010000157.1:0-8362 GCA_040394315.1 Lujinxingia vulgaris | reverse complement strand
ACATCTCTTGCCGCCGCCAGAAGACAGTTTCACTCCCCAACACACCTCCCCCGGCCGCCAACAGTGATGTGTTCGGGACAACGACCTCCAGGTGAACAATTACGACGAGTTTCATTTTGAAGATCACATTATTCTTAGAAACCCGCATATACAGCACCGGAACGCCGCCGCAGACCACCATCGACATGGGTGATTTTTTCGGTGTAAGTGATTGAAACCGCGATTTTGTCTGTCATTGCAGACACATCACAAGATGTGGCCAACCATGGGCTGCCAAGAAGCGTTCATGAAGTAAGCGTCAAAACCGTGTTAGCATTGAATTTCGAGAAAACTCAGACAATCAAAATACGTGGTTCTAATGGTCAATTTTGAGTTCGACCTCATCGAATTAGACAGCTTTCCCGCCCTGGTGACACGTGAGTTTTTCGGCAAACAAAAACCCGATAATTTCGCGTTTTTGGATCCTTTTTTTGAGCGCTTCGAGCAAAAGTTTGGCCCCAACATCGAGCAAATTCAGCTTTATAACGGCGGAGCGGCGCGCAGTAGTCTGGCGTTTGTCTATTTGAATGACCTCACAATCCTCGGCGTTGAATTCACAGACAACCCAAACCTGACGAGCTGGTTTGTTGCTATGGCCGCTTCGTTTGATGGGTCGTCAACCCACAAAATCACCAGCTCTGGCCTCAATGGCAGTCGATTCTCAAAATGGGATGAACTTTTGCAAGCCCCGGCGAGTTGGGCTCAAAAGCATGCACCCAAGTCTCATTTCAAAGCTGAATTTCTGGCAGAAAAAACCAAGTTTTTCGCCTTCAAATCCGTCGCCCCCAAACCAGGTAGCGCCACACATCTCCCCACGGCCTTCCAGGCCCTCCTCAATGCGCGAGCACTTCAAGCTACGCCCCCAAACCTCACCGACCTTGACGCGCTCGAGCGCGCGGTAGGCGTGCCATTACCACACGATTTCAAGGCGCTTTACGCTGCGACCGGAGCAATCAAAGAGCTTTTTTACGGCTTTGACCTGCTCTCCGCCAAAGAGGCCACGACCCAGCACGCAAGCTGGACAGCTATCTATAACGATTGGATCTTAGAAGATCTCCAAAGCCAGCAATCCGCGGAAGCCGGCATTCATCCCGTATATTGCACGCCACGCTGGATTCCTTTTGTAGATCTCATGGGCGGAAACTACCTGGCCATCGACCTTGCGCCTGCAAAAAATGGTACTTACGGACAAGTGATTACGTTTGGCCGCGATGTGGACCGAAAACGACTGATCGCCAAAAACCTTACGGACTTTCTGCAAAAAGCTGCGACCTACGACGGCTCCGAAAAGCACGAACTCTACAGCGTGCTTGGCCAACTTAAACTCTCATGATCCACTGCCGATATCGCCAACGCCGCTGTGTTCACACACCACGTTTTCACCGTAAAACGATCAAAAGATGCATTTTTTACGCCAGGTTCTGCACGAAAAATGATTCCGAACTAAGGTTCGGTTCCGTTTCGTGCTAGACGCGTCCAAAGCCTTACGCGGCAACGTATCCCCTTAAACAATCTCCAGGATTATCGTGTCATTCAAATCATTAAACCTCCCCGAATATCTGCTCAAAACCCTGCTCGCACAGGCATATACAACGCCGACTCCAATCCAGACACTGACGATTCCACACATCCTCGAAGGCCGCGATGTCATCGGTGTCGCCCAGACAGGTACCGGTAAAACTGCCGCGTTCGCATTACCGATCATCATGCAATTGAACCAGACGCAGCTTGCTGCATCCAACCCACAAGTCCTCGCTATCGCCCCTACCCGCGAGCTTGCCCTACAGGTAGCAGCAGCGTTTAAGACCTACGCCCAATTATCCCCACGTAAAACCCGAGTACTTTCCGTGATCGGCGGAGAAGACATCGAAAAACAGATCAATGCCCTGCACCGCGGTATCGAAGTCGTCGTCGCCACCCCCGGCCGGCTCTTAGACTTGCTCGAGCGCAACCAGATCTGCCTGTCCGAAATCCAGACCTTCGTACTCGACGAAGCCGACAAATTGCTCAATCTGGGTTTTGCCGACGAACTCGATGCACTCCTCAAAAAACTGCCCGCAAAACGTCAAAACCTGCTCTTTTCCGCGACTTTTTCACCCAAAGTAGAAGGACTTTGCGCACGTTTCTTGAACGATCCCATCCGTGTTTCCATCGAAGGCGACGAACCGACGGTCGGAAAAATTACCCAGCGTGTTTTTGAAGTCGACGCACACACTCGCCGCGACCTCCTCCAACATCTGCTTTCAACCGAAAACTGGAACCAGGTTTTAGTCTTCGTTGCCACCAAAACAAAAGCCCGTAACCTCTCCAATAAACTGGCGAAATCCGGTTTTTCAGCTGTCGATTTCCACGGAGATTTGACGCAAGAAGCACGCAACGAAACGCTGAACGGATTTAAACGCCAAAAATACAAAATCCTGGTCGCCACCGACATCGCCGCGCGCGGAATCGACATCGACAAACTATCCTGTGTCATAAACTTCGATCTGCCACGCTCGCCCACGGATTACGTGCATCGCATCGGCCGCACAGGCAGAGCCGGAGAACCCGGCGTTGCAATTTCGTTTATCGACCACGATTCCGCCACGCATTTTAGCCTGATCGAAAAACAAGCGGACATTCAACTCGAGCGCGAACAACTGGAAGGTTTTCAACTGAGCGGTCCTGCGCCAGAGCCTCCGAAAAACGGACCACCCATCAAGGGAAAACGCCCGAGCAAAAAGGACCGTTTAAGAGCCGCAGCATCCAAAGCGAATCGCGACGAGTAGACTCTCGCTACCAGACCAAAAATAAAAAGCCCTGGATAACCCCGCAAATCGGCCGGTTATCCAGGGCTTTTCTTTTCAACTTTTTCGTTAGAAATAAAAATCCTGCTTATTCATCATGCCAGTTCGCCATCTCCGGCAACGGCGTTTGTTCCTTGCGCTTTGAGTGCTTCAACAATCCGCCAAGCGTTTTCGACGGCCAGTCTTTCTGAATCCGATTGATCAACCAGTTCGGCAACATTCCCTTTGGATCTGTATGAACTTCAACGATCATACGTGTTTTTTCCTCACCAGGAATCGCCTCAAACCGATAATACGTGCTGTACGCCTGCGCACGCACACAACAGCTATTTTCCGGCATTCTTGGATCTTCCACCGAGCGAACATTGGCCGTAATGATCTTGTTGATGTCGTCGACTACGATATCCGTGTGCAAGACATAATCGCGATCGGAAACCGGAAACGGCAGACCAAATTTAATCCAATATCGCTCCATACTATCGGTACGATCGAGCGTTTTATGATCCGCATATCGGTCGACCCAGTGCTTACGCTGCTTTGAATCGATAAAAACACGCATGATTTTGCCGATATGAACATCCGCGATAACTTCTCCGCGAAACGCAAATACCTCACTTCCGTCAACCTGCATGCGCGAAACTTTTACCTTATCTTTCGTGCCAATATGCTCCCATTTACCCGACTTCCCTAGTGCTGGTGAGGAAATCCCCACCACGATGCAAAGTAAAAACACGTGTATGACGTACGTCCAAGCAGTCTTCATGCGCGATCTCCTGGCAACCTTTGTTCTAACTCCATTTTTCGGTCCGACTATCGTAGTACAAAGCTCTCAAAAACAAAACTCTCCTCAATCACAAGTTCTGTCGATGGCGCAAATCATTCCAAGCCCAAAATGATTTGACTCTACTTCTTTGTGACTAACTTGCCTGACACTCGACACTATCCGTGCAGTCCTTGTGTCTCCACAGCGCTCACGACCGACCTTTTTCGGCCGCTGAGCCTGTAAACCAGTTCTGCGCTTTGACCCTGTTTCTCCATACTTAATTCATTCATTCGTCCATTTTAGGAGCTGCTCTGCCATGAACCAAACCGAAGAACACAATTTTGGCACCGATGTCACCATTCATGGTGAAATGTCTCCCGAATTTGCAGAAATCTTAACGCCCGAAGCCATCGAGTTCGTCAGTAGACTGCACCGCGAGTTCAATCCCCGTCGCCAAACACTGCTGGAGCGCCGCAAACACCGTCAGACCGCAATCGACAACGGGCAAATGCCAGACTTCCTCAAAGAAACCGCAGAAGTACGCAAAGGAAATTGGAAAGTTGCCGACATCCCCGCAGATCTCCAAAACCGACGCGTCGAAATCACCGGTCCCGTTGACCGAAAAATGGTCATCAACGCACTCAACTCCGGTGCGCAGATGTTTATGGCCGACTTCGAAGACTCCAATTCACCCACCTGGCACAACACCATCGATGGACAGCGAAATCTGCGTGACGCAATTCGCCGAAAAATTGACTTCACAATGTCTGACACCGGCAAAAGCTACAAACTCAACGATAAAGTAGCGACCATGCACGTCCGTCCTCGCGGCTGGCATCTCGATGACAAATACTTCCTGGTCGATGGCGAACCCATCAGCGCATCCCTACTCGATTTTGGACTCTACTTTTTCCACAACGCGAAAGAACTGATCAAACGAGGTTCAGGCCCGTATTTCTATCTTCCCAAACTGGAAAACCATCTTGAAGCCCGGCTCTGGAATGATGTCTTCACGCGCGCCCAAAGCGTACTGGGAATTCCTTCCGGCACGATCAAGGCCACCGTTTTGATCGAGCACATTCTGGCCGCTTTTGAGATGGATGAAATCATCTACGAATTGCGTGACCACATGGCCGGCCTAAACGCCGGACGATGGGACTATATCTTCAGCATCATCAAGTCCTTTCGCAACCAGGCTGACTTTCTGCTTCCAGACCGCGACCAGATTGTGATGACCGTGCCTTTTATGCGCGCCTACACAAACCTGCTTGTGCAGACCTGCCATAAACGAGGCGCACACGCGATGGGCGGCATGGCCGCGTTCATCCCCTCGCGACGCGATGCCGAAATTAACGAACGTGCGATGGCCAAAGTCCTTCAAGACAAACAACGCGAAGCCGGCGACGGCTTTGACGGAACCTGGGTCGCTCACCCCGACCTGGTTGCAATCGCCAACGCGGCATTCAATGAGAAAATAAAAAGCATGCCTCATCAAAAAAATAAAATGCGTGAAGAAGTTAAGGTAAGCGCCAGGGAATTGTTGAATTTCGACGTCCCCAATGCGCGAATTACCGAGAACGGCATCCGTACCAATATCAACGTCGCTATTCAGTATATCGAATCATGGCTCAGCGGTGTTGGCGCCGCTGCAATCTTCAACCTGATGGAAGACGCCGCAACCGCAGAAATCAGCCGCTCCCAGATCTGGCAATGGCTGCACAACAAAAATGCTCAACTCGATGACGATCGCCCCATCGATATGGCGCTTTACAAAAGACTGGCCGACGAAGAAATGCAAAACATCCGAGCGCTCGTTGGACCCAAGCACTTTGATAACGGCTGCTATGCTCAGGCACGCGACGTCTTTGATCGAATCGTTACACGCGACAATTTCCCCCCGTTCCTAACAACCATCGCTTACCAATACTTGAACTAAATCGCTGTTTGCTGTTGTCACCTGACCGTTTAACCGGAGAGTACAATGTCGAACGTTTCTAAAAAGATGGCTCAAATCCAAAACATGTGGGAAACCGATCCACGCTGGAAAGCTATCCGCCGTCCGTATACCGCCGAGCAAGTTTTGAAACTCCGCGGTTCTATTGAAATCGAGCACTCACTTGCACGCATGGGCGCCGAGCGCTTATGGAAAATGCTCCAGGACAAGCCGTTTATTCGAGCACTCAGCGCCGTCACAGGAAATCAGGCAATCCAACAAGTTCAGGCCGGCCTGGAAGCCGTCTACGTCAGCGGCTGGCAAACTGCAGGCGACGCCAACTCTTCTGGAAATGTCTACCCAGACCAGAGCCTTTACCCGGTTGATTCTGTTCCGCTCCTTGTCGAACGCGTAAACAACGCACTGGAGCGAGCCGATCAAATCGCGGTCAGCGAAGGTCGAAAAAACAGCCCTCATTGGTTCGCTCCCATTGTCGCCGACGCCGAAGCCGGCTTTGGTGGAAACCTCAACGCCTACGAATTAATGCGACGCATGATTCAGGCCGGGGCCGCCGGTGTTCACTTCGAAGACCAGCTCTCATCAGCCAAAAAATGCGGACACATGGGCGGCAAAGTACTCGTCCCCACCAGTGAATTTATTCACAAACTCGTCGCCGCACGACTGGCCGCAGATGTAATGGGCGTTCCCACGATTATTATCGCCCGCACCGATGCACACGCCGCTCAACTCCTCACCAGCGATATCGATCCGGCAGATCAATCCTTTATTAAAAAAGGCCGTACATCCGAAGGCTTTTTTGAACTCCAAGGAGGCATCGAATGCGCCATTCAACGCGGCCTCGCGTACGCTCCCTTTGCCGACCTGGTCTGGTGCGAAACCTCCACACCCGATCTCGATGAAGCCCAGGAATTCGCAACGGCTATTCGTGAAAAGTTCCCAACAAAAATGATGGCATACAACTGTTCCCCATCATTTAACTGGAAAAAAAATCTCGACGACAAAACCATCGCAGTCTTCCAAGAACGACTCGCTGAAATGGGCTACAAATTCCAGTTTGTAACACTTTCCGGATGGCATTCTCTCAACGCCGCAATGTTTGAGCTAGCCCTGGGATACAAAGACCAGGGAATGTCTGCCTACGCAAAATTGCAAGAACACGAATTCCAACTCGAAAAACAATTCGGATACGCCGCCATCAAACATCAGCGCTTTGTCGGCGCTGGCTATTTTGATCAAATTCAAATGACCGTTACCGGCGGAGAATCTTGCACTACTGCCCTGAAAGGTTCGACCGAAGAAGGCCAATTCTAAAGCAATTTCAAACTTCTTCAGCGTATGAAGATACTACCCTTCCAAACTCGCTTGATTGACATAAGGCCGGTTGGAAGGGTAGTTTCCCAGCGATTTGCGTAGTCTTTATCGCCCAACTTCTTCGCTGCAGGTACTATGAGTAACAACGCTTCTCCTTTCGTAAAAGATGCAATTCTGCTCGTCGCCGGTACTGGCTCTCGTCTCAAACCGCTGACCGATACTCGCCCCAAATGCTTGCTCGAAGTAGGCGGTAATTCGTTGTTGATCCGCCTGCTTCGACAGCTTCATGAACTCGGCGTCGAGCGCGTCGTCCTCGCAACCGGGTACCTCGAGCACACATTGCGTGAAGCCGTCCAAAACGTCGACGGCCTGCCGGAAATCCGCTTTGCGCACAATCCGAATTACCAGACCACAAACAATGCTGAATCGCTTAAAATGGCCAGGCCTGCTGTCGAAGGCCGCCCTTTTCTGCTCTGCGACGGCGATGTTTTATTGAGCGACGCCGCCTGGCTCGGAGAACTTGCCCGAGATCCACGCGAAAACGTCCTCTCCATGCTCGCCAGCGATTCGATGGGCGAAGAAGAAATGAAAATCACGCTGGTTGACGGCGTCGTTCGTGGACTCAGCAAACAACTCGACCCCACAGAAAGTCATGGCGAATCTCTCGGCTTACAAAAAATCGGCGCGACAATCGCCGCCGATCTGTACGCACGGCTTCAATCCATGACTGATTTTGAACGCGCTAACAAATACTACGAAGATATTTTTGCCGATCTGATCGAGCATAAAAACCATGTATTTCATACATTAAGTGTGCAGCCGAACACCTGGACCGAGATCGATACCGTCGAAGATCTTGAAGCCGCGCGCGCTATGTTCCAGACCTGGTCGTCGTAATGATGCAGTCCATGACTTTTTCCGAACGCTTCAAAAGCGCACTCGCTTTCAAATCCCTCGATGTCGAAGAATCCATCGATGTGCGCTTTCATCGCCCCATCGCTGCTGCATTCACCGCGCTGATCTCCAAGACAGGAGTTTCTCCCAACCACATCACGTTGATGAGTTTACTCAGCGGCTGGACCGGAGCTTTCTTCCTATTTCAGGCGTTTTTCAACCCTACTTTTCTCGGCCCCGCTTCCTGGTTACTCGCCGCGTTTTTCCTGTTTAGCTCGGTCATTCTCGATTGTGCTGACGGACAACTTGCACGCGCCCGCGGCGGCGGCACGCGCCTCGGACGCCTGCTCGACGGCTTTGTTGACGTTTTAGTTCTTCTGCCGACCTATTTCATTCTGGGTTTTGGCATCAAAGCAAACTTTGGCACGCTATGGTTTGGTGTCGCCGTTGTTGCCGGACTCTCCACCTGGATTCACTGCGCCGTGTACGACAAAATCAAAAACGTCTATCTCGCGCACACAATGTCGAACGCCGGAGGCGGAGAAGGCACGGAAACAATTGAGGAAGTTCAGGCAGATCGTGACGAAGCAAAACGATCTGGCTCAGCTTTCGCAG
>JBEBSM010000156.1:0-8438 GCA_040394315.1 Lujinxingia vulgaris | reverse complement strand
CATGGATAAATCCGAAGAAATTAGAACTTTTGTGATAAAGAGACAATCTCTGAGAGGGGAGCAGGGCCTGTGTTCGTGTGGGTTTTGGGTGTGGTTGGAATTTCGAGTGATGAATCCGGTTGTATCGTCTATAGTTAGCGAAGGATTTGGGGGCTTTAAAATTAAACTGGTCTGCTCAAGGTGTTAGGATGAAGTTACGAACGAAAAGTTCTCTGTTGTTGTGTGCGTTGGTTGCACTGTTTGGTGTGGTTGGCTGCTCGGACGACGAGCCTAAAAACGAGCCGGGTGCGGATGTTGCGATTCAGGAAGATGTCGGTGGTAAAGACGATGTCAGTCAAGATGTCAGTCAACAAGATACGGCGCTGCCGGATGACAAAGATGTTGTAGAACCGGATCTTGATGCGGATGAGACCGGTAAAGACGTCGATGAAACGAAAAAAGATGTGGATGAGACAGGTCAAGACACCGACGATTCAGACGTTGTAGAGCCTGACCCGGACGTAGCTGACCCTGATCCAGTTTTGGCGGGTGATACGTGCGCGGATGGCGTGGATGTGACGGCTGGTGGAACGTTTGCGGACCAGACGACGACTGGCTACTCGGATAGCAATGATCCCAATCGTGGGCCTGGTTGTGCGTGGGCGACTACGAAAGAAGATCGGGTTTATGTCGTGACGCCAGTGTTGAAGACGAAATACAAGGTCACCGTGACGCCGAAGGATGGCAGTCTGTACGATCCGGTTTTGTATGCGCGATTGGACTGCGAGGCGGATGCCTGCGTTGCGGGAACGAATTTCGGTAAAAAGGGTGCGAAAGAGTCCATTACATTTACGGTCGAGGCTGCTGCTTCGATGTTCATCATCGTTGATGGTGATGTTGCAAGTGTTGGCGCCGCAACGCATGGGGACTTTACACTGGATGTAGAAATTCTTGAGGAATTTGATGCGCCAGATCCTGATCCCGAGCCAATGGTGGGTGGTGAGACGTGTGATGTGGCGATTGACGTGACGACCGGTGGATCGTTTGCGGATCAGTCGACGGTTGGTGCAGGTGGTTTCTATCATCCAGGTCGAAACGAAAATAATTGTCCGGGAAGTAACATTACGGGGCCGGAACGTGTTTATGCAGTGACGCCAGCGGTGGCAACCACATACAAGATCACGGTGGTTCCGGAAGGAACGTACAATCCGATGATTTATGTTCGCGCGAATTGTGCTGTGGAAAGTGCGTGTCTGGGAGGCCAGCGTGGGTTGGGTGCGGGTCGGACGATTTCGACGACGTTTACTGCGCCGGCTGGTGTTGCTTCGCATATTATTGTGGATGGATTGTGGGAGGCAGGCGCGAAAGATGCGGGGATTTATACGCTTAACGTAGAAATCCTGCCGTAAGTTGTTGGATAGCAAGTGATTAAAAAAAGCCCCCGGAGATTCCGGGGGCTTTTTTTGTGTCGTCATGATGGATTAGAAAAAAGTTATTTTCCGCGGAGTGAGTCGACGGTTTCGCGGACTTTTTGGCGCGTTTCGTCGTACTTATCGAGCATGGACATGGCCTGGTCGCCGTATTTGTTCATGGCTTTGAGCAGTGGTCCGGAGTCTTCGTCTTGGCCGATGTTGTCGAGGTCGGTGCTTGCGCCGTTGGCGGCGTACATGCCTTCCATGATTTTTAGGACGCTCATCTTGACGGCGCCGCGCAGTGGTATTTTGGCGACCATGCCGTACATGGCGGCCTGTCCTTCGCTACCGAGTTCGGGGTGTTTTCGAACGTGTGCGACGGCTTCGGTGATGTCAGCGATGAATTCTGGGATGACGGATTTGTGGTGTGCGGTGACGGAGCAATGCAGGCTGGGTGGGAATTGCTGGCGGTCGATATGCCAGCCTTTTGCCTGGAGTTGGTCGGCAACGGTGTAGATGTTGACGGCTTTGTCGGCGGCGGCGATGCAGATGACGGTGCCGTGTTTGCTGCCGAGGACTTTGAGTCCGGCGACGCTGTTGATGCCTTCGCGTAGATCTTCTACGGCGTCCATGTTGGCGCGTGCTAGTTCGAGGTATCCGGTTTCGCCAAGCGCCATGAGGGCGGCCCATGCGGCGGCGATGGGGCCGCCGGGGCGCGTGCCGGCCATGCTGGGGGAGATGTAGATGCCGCCGGGCCAGTCGGTGGCGGCGAAGAACTGGTGTTTGAGGTAGCTCATGTCGCGGTACAACAGTACGGATGCGCCTTTGGCGGCGTAGCCGTATTTATGGATGTCGGCCGAGATTGAGGTGACGCCGGGAACGCGGAAATCGAAGGCGGGCAGGTCGTAGCCGAGTTTTTCCATCCAGGGCAAAAAGAATCCGCCGAAACATGCGTCGACGTGGAAGGGGATTTTGAATTCCTGGGCTAGCCGGCCGATTTCGGGGATGGGATCGATCATGCCGTGGGCGTATTGGGGTGCGGAAGCGGTGATCAAAACCGTGTTTCGGTTGATAAGCTTACGCATCGCCTTGACGTCGACCTGGAAGTTTTCGTCGACCGGTGCGTAGCGGACTTTCAGGCCGAAGTAGTGTGCTGCCTTGTCGAGGGCTACGTGGATGGTGCGTGGGGCGACGATTTCTGGCTTGCGTGGCCCGAATTTGAAGCCGCTTTTGGCGCGTTCACGGGCGGCTTTGACGGCCATGAGGATCGATTCGGTGCCGCCCGACGTCATGGTTCCGACGACGTTTTTGTCGCCGTGGAGCATGTTGGCGGTCATGCGAACGACGTCGGCTTCCATTTGTTTCAGGCTCTGGAAGGCCATGGGGTTGAGGGCGTTTTCGCTAAAAAACAGGTTGTGGGCCTGTTTGATGAAGGCCAGGTGCTCATCGCCGGCGAAATAGACCATGCTCCAGGTGCGGGCGTTTCGCCAGTCGGCGTCGTTTGCACCCATGGACTTCATGCGTTCGAGCAGTTCTTTGTGATCGATACCGGTGGACGGAATGTGGGTCGGGTTGCTCAATGGGAATCTCCGGTTTGTGTGGCTGCTGGAATCGTTAGGGTTTGAGCTGGCTGTTATGGGCAATGCTAATCATTGGAAATACGGCTCATTGGCAAAAATCCTCGCCGGGAAACTCTTCGGGTGGGTTGCAGATGCCGGCAACGACGCCGCACAGGTTTCCGCAGATTTCCGGGTGTCCGACCGGGCGTACATCCTCGGGAACAAAGTCGGCACTAACGGCGGTGCTTGCGCCTTCGTAGGTTGTGACCTTTGATTTGTTGTGCAGCTCAAGGGCTTCGTAGGAGAGCGTGCCTTCGATACGGTCTTTTCCGGTGTCGGGGTTGGGTTTGACTTCGGCGAAAATTCGCACGTTGGTTAATTTCAAAACCAGGCTCAGTACGGGTAATTCTACGTCGACTGGTTCGGTTTCGAGCAGGCGTTTGCCGTTTTTCTGCACGGTGACGCAGCCTTTTGCGAAGAGTGCGAAGCCGGTTTTGTCGTCGGGGATTCTGATTTTTTCCGGGTCGCGCTCGTTTTTGGGCGCGTCGCCAATGGGGGCGCCTTTGGCGCCGGCCATCGCGAATTTGCCGTCGGGCAGGGTGATCATGTGGGTTACGAGCGTGAGCACGGCGGTCATGGGTTGGTTGACGGTAGCGCTGAGGATGTAGACGCCGTCGTCAAAATCGACGTCGACCTCGGATTCGCAGCCGACGGCGCGGAACTGAAAGTCAAAGAATCGGCTGACGCCGGTTTCGTTGCCCTGTTCGTCGGTCAGTCCGGGGAGAATTTCGAGAACGAGTGGGACGCCGGGGATTCCCAGGTCGCCGTCGATTTCGATTTCTGCCCACTCACCTTTTTCGTCCACGCGTAAAGTGAGGTCGCCGCAGGATTCATCTTTGAGTGAGCAAGTGATGATCGGCTGGACATCGGTTGTGCGTGGCGTGCGGGATGTTCCGCGTTCGGTAGGCCAGACCTGAATCGTCAGCGTACTCGTATCAATCGGCTCCGAAAATTGCAGTCGTATCACCTCACCTTCGGCAAACGCGCCGCCTTCGGGTTGGGCAATTTCGACGTCGGGTGGTGCGTCGTATTCTTCGCAGCCTGCGAATGAAAACAGCAATGCGATAAGGATCAGGAGCGACCATGTCGTGCGGCGAAGTGTTGGACGATTAGAATATGTATTCAAGACGATTCTCCACTAAAAATGAGCGCACTGCTTTGCCGTGTTCGTTCCAGAGACCTGCGCCGGGGAAAAGCACGGCGCCTTCGACGGTCCAAAAGAAGTTGTCTTTGAAGCGGTATTGAAGTTGTACGTCGAGCTCGGTGCCGTAGTAACGGGATGGACGTCCGCCGTGGAAGTTGACGGCGTTGTCGGCCACGTCGTTTGTGACGTCGTTGATGCTTGTCATGATTGGATCGATGACACCGAGTTTTGCTGCGGACCATGCTGCCAGTGCGCCAAAACGGGTGTGAAAACCGTGATTGGGCGTGCGCAGCCAGTCTACCTTAACCTGTGGGAAGATGACGACCGCGTTGGTGACGCGGCCTTCGGATTTTGCTTCCGTGAGGGGAAAGGATGCGACGTCGGTGCCGGAGAGGTTTTCGATGCCGACGGCGACGGAGCGGGCGGATTCAAAAGCAAGGATGTGTTCGAAGAGCAAGAGACCGACGTTCATATCGCGTGCGAAGTTGAACGAGGTGATGGGATCGTTGGGGCGCGGGTTGTCGTCGCCGGTGGCGTAATCGAATTCGAGCATCAGGTTGACGGGACCGACCTGGAGGTCGGCGATGGCCTGGGCACCGTGGCTGACCAGATCTTGTTCGGTGGCCTGTTTGCCGGAAAGTGCTGCGAAACCTTCGGATATTTCGCTGGTTTTGCCGCGAATGTGCATGTACTGCACGCGCAGGCCGAAGTTTTCGACGTGGGTTTCCAGGGCAAGCGGGAATGCAAAGATGCGGGAGTTGAATTTGTCGTTTCGGACGTGGACGGCGGATAAGAGCAGTGCGTTTCTGCTCCAGTCGAGGCCAAACCAGTCTGCTTCGCGTTTTCGGAATTGGATCTGGGTTCCAATCTGGCGCAGGTCGTCGGAGTAGAGTGCGACGTCGTCTTCTTTCATGAAGTCGTAGAACAGGCCGAAGATGACGCCGTTGTCCTGGGAGTTGTCGAGGACGTGGTCTTTTCCGTCTTTGATGACGCCCCATGCCTGGTCGAGTTTGGTGCCGAACAAGATTCGGTCGACAGCGTCGGAGTAGCTACTGACGCCCCAGCGATTGTAGCGTCCGCCGTCGTGCGCGGTGATGGTTTCGCCGTAGTTCATGGGCTGGCGGCCGACGCGTAACAGACCAAAGGGCAGGGTGATGTCGCCGTAGAGGTAGTTGAGATCGAGCAGGGATGCTTCGCGCAATACGGGTACGTAGCTCTGGCGGTCGAGTGGATCGCCGCCTGGTTTCAGGCCGAGTTCCCAGCGCGTGAGGTTCGGGCGCTTGGAGGTCAGGGAAACGCCGGAGTTGGAGGCGGGCGTGCCGATGTAGGAGCCGTTGTCGCCGACAAGTACGCCGTTGAGGGCGTCGAGTTGGATGGTGATAGCGCCAATTCCGGGCCGTGCAAGTGCGGAGTTCAGACGAAAACGCTGCTCGGTCCAGTGGATGTCGCGTACGCCTTCGCTGTTGAGTTCGATGGGCGTGATGCGAAGCGAGCGCAGGCGGTATTCTGGTTGGAGCGAAACTTCGAGTTTTGATTCTACGGGTGGTGGCGGGTCGATTTCGATGACGTCGTCAATCGTCGGCGCGGTTACACTGCCGTCGAGTACGGGTTCTGTGGGATCTAGTTCTTCGCTCTGGATGAGTTGAGAAACGGGAGCTTCAGCTTCTGCTTCAGTTTCTGATTCAGCTTCTGGTTTTGGGTCGTCGTCGTAGTCATCATAACCATGACTGTGATCGACAACTGGGGCGGAGGCTTCTTCAGGATCGAATGGGTTTTCCGGTGTGGATTGAGCCTGGGCCAGCGAACCGGTCAACATCAAAAACAAGGCCACGCTGACGCTAAGTTTGTGGATGCGCACGGGTTTGGCAAATCGCGGTCGTGTTGCCGACTTCAACTGCTGCATATCTACATTACTCCTCAAATTACAACACATCGATAGGCTCTAGATATTGGTCACTCATGAACGTATCAGCGGGTTTACATCGTTGCAATCGACAGTTTTCTTTCGTGCCTTGCCTTCTGGTTCTATAAAGCGTGGTGATTGAATAGACGTTCATTGCAAGGTGTGTTTTAACAGTTCTACTGAAGTTGGACCATAATTTACGGAGTGCAGTTCATGAAAGTTGATATCGTCTATCCGAAACGGGCGTTTGATGAGCAATTCGACCCGACTCATGCACCCCCTAGTGAGTTGATTCGGGAGTCGGTATTTGAGTCGCAGCTTATCGAGCGACGGCAATACGATCCGCAACCGATTGTATTGTTGTTAAACGCGCAGACGACCGAGGAATTTGAGGAGATCTGCGGTCTGATACGTAGATTGCACACCGTGGAAAACGCTATCTGTAGATTGTCTGACCATTTTTATGTGATCATCAATGGCTTGACGAGCTTTGCCGAAACCCAAAAAACCAATGACGAAGTTACGTGGCAAAGGCAGGCGGAGGCTCTGTACGAGCTGGGAGCGGACGAGGTCCATATCCTGCCGATGGACGATTCCCTGATGGCTTCGCGCTTGCGTTCACTGGGTGGTCGGATGCTGGAGCGCGTGCGCCAACAACTGGCAATGGTACGTTACGAAGAGGCTCAGGAACTCGGTAATATTGGTAGCTGGCATTATGACTTTGTTACCAATCAATGCTGGTGGACGAATCACCAATTCGAGATTTTTGGACGTGATCCAAGCCTCGGTGCACCAAAAATAGACGAATTCATGTCGATGCTGCACCCCGATGATCGGGAGGCTTATCATGAGGAAATGAAGAAAACTCTTTATAAAGGTCTGCCTTATCAATTGGAGTACCGCATTATCCATAAAGAGTTGGGCACGCGGATAATATCTTGCTGGGGTAAACCGATATTTAACGATGAGGGCGTGCTGGTTGAAAAGTCGGGCGTTGTGCAAGATATCACCGAGCGGCGTCAGGCAGAAAACGATCTGGGACATCACGAGGCGGCCTTGCGTTTCATCTCTGATGGCGCGCCTGCGATGATGTACTCGCTGCGCATGGACTGCGACGAGGCGCTCTGGGTTGAGTACTATAGCGTGGGAAGTCTTGAGAACTTTAGTCACAGCGTGCCGGATAGAGGGGCAGAGCTGAAGCCGTTTGTGCTGAAGCACTTTTCTCAGCAAGTATATGATGAGATTTTGAAACAATGTCACGAATCGGCGCGTGACCTTGCGCCGTGGTCCAGAGAATTTCACATGACAGATGATTTCGGAGAACTTCGCTGTGTTTCCGGGCGTTCGATGCCGGCACGTCTGGACGATGGCAGTATCATCTGGCGCGGCGTCTTTTATGATATTACCGAACAAAAAAAGGTCGAAGAACAGCTTCAGATGGCAGACCGGTTGGCTTCGATCGGTACGCTGGCGGCCGGGATGGCGCACGAGATCAATAATCCACTCTCATTTGTAATGAGTAATCTTGAGTATACGCTCGAGGAAATTCAGCGGAATTTGATCTGTAAGGATAGCAGCGAAGTTGTGCTGGCGCTTGAATCGGGCCTGGAAGGCGCCCAACGAATCAGCATGATAGTCAAAGGACTCATGACCTACGCTCGCCATAGCGACGATCTGGACGAGGTTGTGGATCTGGAAGAGGCGATTCAGACCGCGATACGCATTACGCACAGCCAGTTTCGCTACAATACCGAATTGCGTTTGGAGATCGAATCGAAGCAGGTCGTGGTCGGAAATGAAGGGCAATTGTGTCAGGTTTTTGTCAATCTGATCTTGAACGCTTTGTACGCAATGCCTTCCGACAGGCAAAGTGAAAACGTGATCACCATTCGGTTGGTCGAGCAGGAATCTGATTCTGTGGTTTGCGTTGAGATCGAGGATAATGGCGTGGGCATTCCCTCCAAGACGCAAAAGCGATTGTTTGATCCATTTTATTCAACCCGGGCGATTGGTCAGGGGCCGGGGTTGGGATTGTACGTGAGTCGAAACATGATTTCAGCGATGGGTGGTCGGCTTGAGCTGGAAAGTGCGTCGGACTCGGTAACGGTTTTCCGGGTATTCTTGAATCGGTATGTTGGTGATCACCAATAGCCTCGCGCGAAGACGCGAAGAAAAGTGAAAAGTTTGGGGGGAGGCGATGCGTGGGAGGTCTTTTTGCGGGTAAAATCGGGTAAAACACGTACAAACATGACCGAGTTAGAAAGAAAACTGAGGTCTGCACGTACAAACATGACCGAGTTAGAAAGAAAACTGAGGTCTGCACGTGCAAACATGACCGAGTTAGAAAGAAAACTGAGGTCTGCACGTGCAAACATGACCGA